>JANQQH010000382.1 GCA_028285025.1 Hyphomicrobiaceae bacterium
AATGCCGACCAATTTGCCGGAGGGCTCCACCACGGGAATGCCGGAAATGCGGTGATGGTCCATCAATTTTAATGCATCGGCCAATGTGGCATTGGGTTCTGTCGTCACAGGATTGACCACCATGCCTGATTCAAACTTTTTAACCTTTTCAACTTCAGCTGCTTGCTGTTCTGGGGTGAAATTGCGGTGAATCACCCCCATGCCACCAGCTTGGGCCATGGCAATGGCCATATTGCCATCTGTCACCGTATCCATAGCGGAAGAAATAATAGGAATATTGAGCTTAATGGAATTTGTTACCCGGGTTGATGGATCCACTTGGGCTGGCATCACCTCAGAGGGGCCTGGGCGCAGTAAAACGTCATCAAAGGTCAAAGAAAGGGGAAGGTTTAACAGATCGGAGCCATTTTCGAAGGCCATTTTTTAATATTCCTTGTTTGCAATCAGCAATCGTTTTGAAGATTGTGTGCTCGCTCTTCTAGCACTTTGTTCTGCACTTGAAAAGGACCTAGAACATGTCCTTTATATTGGATTCAAAGTCATGCTCTATCTTTTTTGTTTTGGCGTGTCTTTTTCTGCGCTTTAGTATGCCCACCAGCATCCGCACTATTTCACAAAACCGGTGCCCACTTTTGTGCGACACGCACTTGGCTTTGATGTGCGACACGCACTTGGCTTTGATTTCTTTGCCTTGATTAACAATGCAGATATGGGAGCAAATTACCCTTTTTAAAGGCTCATTTTTTAAAAGACAAAGGTATAATATGCGCTTCCCACATGAGGGTATGAGACAAAGGAATAACACATGGATTGATTTTTGTTTAGATTGCCCTATAGCTAGTAGACATTTTGTTGTTTCACCTATTTTCACACCACTGTTATCGAAGCGGAGTATATTATGGTCTTTCCAAACAATCATGTTAGCGTTATTGGCGCCGGGCAAATGGGGGCAGGGATTGCTCATGTTTGTGCTGCCTCTGGCCTTAATGTTTATTTAATGGACCAACAGGGCCCCATTTTAGACAAAGCGCTTGCAAAGATTGAAACCAACCTGTCACGGCAGGTTAAAAAGGATACCATTTCCCAAGAAACAGCCGATATGGCCCTTTCGCTCATCAAAACTGGCACCGAGCTTAATCCTTGTGATCAATCAGATCTCGTGATAGAGGCGGCAACAGAAAAAGAAAATTTGAAAATGTCTATTTTTGAAAGCCTTTGCCCGTGCCTTTCCAAAGATGCTATCATTGCATCCAACACGTCTTCTATTTCAGTGACAAAACTGGCCGCCAGCACAGACCGGCCCACAAAATTTGTTGGCATTCATTTTATGAACCCAGTACCGTTAATGAAACTGGTTGAGCTGATCAGAGGCATCACCACTGATGATGAGACTTATGACAGCGCAAAAGCCTTTGTCTCTTACATTGGCAAATCGCCAGTGCAATCAGCTGACTTTCCTGCGTTTATTGTCAACCGGGTGTTATTGCCAATGATCAACGAGGCTATTTATAGCCTGCATGAGGGTGTTGGCACAGTTGAAAGCATTGATACAGCTTTAAAACTTGGGGCTAATCACCCGATGGGTCCGCTGCAGTTGGCTGACTTTATTGGGCTAGACACCTGCCTTTCCATTATGAATGTGTTGCATGAAGGGCTTGGTGATACCAAGTACCGCCCCTGCCCGTTGTTGGTGAAATATGTTGAAGCGGGTTGGTATGGTTATAAAACCAAGAAAGGGTTTTATGATTACAGCGTTGAGCCGCCAAAACCGACCCATCGCTCTTTGGGATAATCTGATTTACCCGCGCCCTTTAAACCCCGTTGCCAGAACATAAAGTTCTGAGCTGTCGGCCCGGCTGGCTTCGGGCTTGACATGGCGGGTCTTACTAAAATTCTGCTTCATGCGGGTTAGCAACTCTTGCTCGGTGCCTCCTTGCAGTACTTTGGCAAGAAAAACTCCGCCGGGTTTTAATACTTCTATGGCAAACTCTAACGCTGTTTCGGCAAGGCCAATGATGCGCAGATGATCTGTTTGTTTGTGTCCTGTGGAAGGGGCGGCCATATCTGACATGACGATGTCAGCGCCACCCTCTTTTAGGGTTGCTTTCAACAGGTCAGGGGCTTTATCATCCATAAAGTCCAGATGAAACAGCTCAACACCGGGGATCGGTTCCATATCGGAAATATCAATGCCGACAACTTGGCCCTTACCGTTCATTGATCCGGCGCGTTTTGCTGCGATTTGGCTCCACCCTCCTGGGGCGGCGCCCAAATCAACAATGGTCATGCCTGGTTTGATCAGTTTAAACTCGTCATCTATTTCGGTCAGTTTATAGGCGGCACGCGAGCGCAACCCATCATCTTTGGCCCGTTGCACATAAGGGTCGTTTAATTGGCGTTGCAACCAACGGGTGGAGGACAGTTTGCGCCCTTTGGCCGACTTGACTTTAACTGACAGCGCTCGTTTACCCTTACCGCTTGACTTTGATTTGCTTGTATTTTTTTTAGAAGACATGTTTATGGCCTTAAATAACGTAAAGCTAACGTCTTTTTCTTGTGTGTTTAGCGCGTGCTTTGTAGTGTTTTGGGCTGCTGGTCCAGCATTGACCGGGTTTTAAAAAACCATCTTCTGTCATTAATTGTGCCAGAATCCCCTCACGCAGGCCCCGATCAGCGACACGCAATTTGGGTGTTGGCCAGGTTTCTAACAAGGCTTGCAAAATTGCACAACCAGCCAATACCAAATCAGCGCGCTCGCGTCCTATGCAGGCAACTTTAGCTCGATCTTCATAGTCAAGGCCTCTTAAATAATGTGAAATTTTTTCCACATCTTGGCTTTCCATCCATAGTCCATCTACCTGCTGTCGATCATAAACATCCAGACTTAAATGGACCCCTGCTATAGTGGTCACTGTGCCGGAGGTGCCAAGGAAGTGAAGTTTGGCATTTGCCAAATCTATTTTGGTGGCTACATCTTTTGCAAAGTCAGCGAGCAATGTTTTGACATAGGCAATCATGTTTGAGAAATCTTGCGCACTTACCTGCTGTCCGCCGAACTTTTCAGCCAAAGTGACAACACCTACTGGCAAAGATGTCCAGGCCACGATCGCTTCTTTTGAGCGAATGCAACTTTGCCCCTCTTTATCTGAGGTTTTGGCAACATCAAGCCAAATCAGTTCAGAAGAGCCCCCGCCTATATCAAAAATCAAGGCATAATCGCATGTTTCATCAATTAAGGTAATGCAACCAGAGACCGCCAGTTTGGCTTCTGTCTCTTGGCAGATAACATCCAGTTCAAGTCCCGTTTTACGTTTTACTTTATCAATGAACTCTTGGCTGTTGTTGGCTGAACGGCAGGCTTGTGTGGCCACTAGGTGAGAGCGCGAGACCCGATTATGATTCATTTTCGTAGCACACACTTGCAGCGCATCAATGGTGCGATCCATGGCTTGTTTGGACAGCTTGCCTGTTTCACTGACCCCTTCGCCTAAGCGAATGATGCGTGAAAACGCGTCGACAATTTGAAAGCCTTTCCGGCTGGGCCTGGCCAGCAAGAGGCGGCAATTATTGGTGCCTAAATCCAGCGCGCCATAAACCGGGGGGCGGCCTTTAAGAAGGGGTTTGTCAGGAAAGGTTGAATTTTCCTGCTCAGTGTCTTTTTGTGCAAAAGGAGAGTTTTTGTTTTCACTCACTTTTGCCTGGGTATGAAGCGCGTCTTTTTCACCAGCTTGGTCGTGAACGGGCTGGTTTAAGTTTTTTTGTTTAGATGGGCCCTTGTTTAAACAATCTATCTCTTGATTAGACTTTTTTTGTTTTAAAACAGAGACCTTTTGTGGCTGTTTGCTTTCTTTGTGTTGGTACTGTTTGTGTTGGTACTCTTTATCTTGGTCGTCTTTATTTTGGTCGTTTTTTGCACGCTTCATACCGGCTGGCCTTTTTTGGTCGCCGGACATTGCTTTTATGTTCCTTTTTATGCTGCCATCCACTAATTGTAAATTATTTAAGAAAACACATTATCAAATTACTTTTATTAAAATTTCTATGTCACTTAAGTAAAATCTTAATGGAAGCGCCTCACCTCATTCACTGGTGTTTTTTGGTTTCATTATCAGTTTATCAAAAAAGGCAATAAGGACAAGGAAAACTCCAAGAGTTAGGCTAAGGACCTCTGAAAACGCTTAATAAGTTCTGTAAGGTCCGTTTTAGCCTAAATGATTTGCTCTCTGTGTAAAATCTTTAGCACTTCATCGGCCAAATCATCTGCAGGATTTTCTGCACCTTTTAAGACAATTTCAGCCGTTTCTGGCACTTCGTAGGCCGAATCAAGCCCCGTAAAGTTTTTGATTTCACCAGCTCTGGCTTTGGCATAAAGGCCTTTAATGTCACGCTCTTCACACACTTCAAGCGGGGTGTCGACGAAAATTTCAATAAATTCATCTTGGCCGAACAAGGAGCGGGCTAAGCGCCGATCGGCTTTAAAGGGCGAGATGAACGACACCATCACAATTAAGCCAGCATCAACCATCAGTTTGGCCGCTTCTGCCACCCGGCGGATGTTTTCTGTGCGGTCTTCATCAGAAAAGCCAAGATCACGGTTAAGACCATGACGCACATTATCCCCATCAAGCAGGTAAGTGTGTTGGCCGGCCATATGAAGCTTGTTTTCCAGCACGTTGGCGATGGTTGACTTGCCTGATCCTGATAGCCCGGTGAACCATAAACAGCACGGTTTTTGGCCCTTTTGCTTGGCACGGCTTTGTTTATCAACACTCATGGCTTGCCAGTGCACATTATCAGCACGCCGATCAGCTCCTTTGATCAGTCCGGCGGCAATGGTTGTGTTTGACAAACGATCAATCAAAATAAAATTGCCGGTCTCTGTGTTTTTTTCAAAAGGGTCAAACACAATCGGGCGGCTTAATTGCAGCTCACACAAACCGACATCATTTGTGGACAGGTCTTTGGCACCGAGCTGATCAAGGGTGTTAATATCAAGCTTATGATCAACGCGTGAGACAGTGGCAATCACGGTTTGATGGCCTGCCTTTAACTGATAGGCTCGGCCAATTTGCAAAGGCTCTTCGCCCATCCATATAAGCGAGGCTTCAATTTGCTGGGCAATGCAAGGGCGGTTGGTTTTATGAGCGATGACATCGCCGCGTGAAATGTCAATTTCATCTTGTAATGTGAGCGTGACAGACTGGCCGGAAATGGCGCTGTTTAAATCTCCGTCATAGGTCACAATCCGCTCAATGGTGGATTCTTTGCCTGAGGGCAGGACAACAATTTCATCGCCCAGCTCTATTTGACCACTAGCAATCGTGCCTGAAAACCCGCGAAAGTTCAGGTCTGGCCGGTTTACCCATTGCACAGGGTAGCGCATAGGCGCTTTTATGCTTTCATCAGGCAGGTCAAAGGTTT
The DNA here is from genome assembly GCA_028285025.1 of Hyphomicrobiaceae bacterium. Lineage (GTDB taxonomy): Bacteria > Pseudomonadota > Alphaproteobacteria > Rhizobiales > HXMU1428-3 > HXMU1428-3. Next base: position 5,422 of record JANQQH010000382.1, read on the forward strand.
CCAAAAACCCAAGCAAGCTTTCTCCTTCATACCAGCTCATCTTATCACTGAGGGTGGTTACATTCTCCCCGCCCAGCGCAGAGATCGGAACGGGGACAATTTCTTCAATGTCAAGCTTGTCAGCAAACTCGATATAGTCGGCAACTATGTCGTTAAATTTGGCTTCATCATAGTCTACCAAATCCATTTTATTGACTGCCAGCACCACATTTTTAATGCCCAGCATAGAAACAATGCAGCTATGACGTTTGGTTTGGGTGATCACCCCTTTGCGTGCATCAACCAGAATAACAGCCAAATCACATGTTGAGGCCCCGGTGGCCATGTTGCGTGTGTACTGCTCATGGCCAGGTGTGTCGGCCACAATGAATTTACGTTTTAGGGTTGAAAAATAGCGATAGGCCACATCAATGGTGATGCCTTGCTCACGTTCTGCTTGCAAGCCATCGACCAACAAAGCCAAGTCCATCTCGCCTTGTTGGGTGCCGTGGGTTTTGCTGTCTTTTTTCAAGCTGGCCAACTGGTCTTCAGCGACCAACTGGCTGTCATACAACAAGCGCCCAATCAGTGTGGACTTGCCATCATCAACGCTGCCACAGGTTAAAAAAGACAATAGGCTCTTTTCTGTTTGGTCGGCATCTAAAGCCTGGTTTGAGCGCACTGCATCGGGCACATTGTCATTTAACTCAGCTTCTTTTGATTCAGACATGGGATTAAAAATACCCTTCTTGTTTTTTCTTTTCCATCGAACCGGATTCATCATGGTCAATCACCCGGCCTTGGCGCTCTGAAAGGCGTGATAATGTCAGTTCTTCAATAATATCTTCAACCGTCTCAGCGCTTGACGGAATGGCTCCTGTTAACGGATAGCAACCTAGCGTGCGAAAGCGCACCTTTTTCATTTCAGGGGTTTCGCCTGGCTGTAGGGGCAACCGGTCATCATCGATCATAATCATGGTTCCATCGCGCATGACAATCGGGCGCTCTTTGGCAAAGTAAAGCGGCACAAGGGGAATGTTTTCCTGATCGATGTACGTCCAAACATCAAGCTCTGTCCAGTTTGACAAAGGAAAGGCGCGGATGCTCTCGCCTGGGTGAATGCGGCTGTTATAATTGTGCCAAAGTTCTGGGCGTTGGTTTTTTGGGTCCCAACGGTGAGTCTTGGTGCGAAATGAGAACACCCGCTCCTTAGCGCGGGACTTTTCTTCATCGCGCCGCGCGCCGCCAAAGGCGGCATCAAACCCCCATTTATCAAGCGCTTGTTTTAAACTTTGGGTTTTCATGACATCTGTATGCACTGCTGAGCCATGAGAGATTGGACCAATGCCTTTGCGCACGCCCTCTTCATTAATGTGCACCAACAATTCCATGCCGGTTTCCTTGGCGATGTTGTCGCGAAATTCGATCATTTCACGAAACTTCCAGGTGGTATCAACATGCAACAAGGGAAAGGGTGGTTTTGAGGGGTAAAAGGCTTTTAAGGCCAAATGCAGTAAAACGGCGGAATCTTTGCCTATGGAATAGAGCATCACTGGCTTTTCAAAAAGGCTAGCGACCTCGCGGATGATATAAATGCTTTCCGCTTCAAGCTCTTCTAGATGGCTTAATGTCATTTTTTATGGAACCAATTTTCACAGCTAAAACAAAGGCTTTGTTCCAGCATAAATTATACAATTTTCAACAGTGAATTTCTCATTACAGATAGCTGGTTTTTGGCAGATTCAAAAGGGGGTAAACGAAATTAAAAAAAACATTGCCTGCTTTTAAAGGTTTAAAGGACATAGAAAGGCGTTGCAAACCAAAGGGAAGAAAAATAATCCTATAAATTGGGCAATTAAGGTTTTTAATTTCTAACATCTGAGATCTTTATCCGTAATTGTAAAATTTTATACTTTAAAATTTATTTTTAAGGCCCACCTGCATCGGCCCTTACCCGTTGCCTTTTCAGCTTAAGTAGACCACGACTGGCAACACAAAAAATGGACGCTCACGTGTGTCGCCGTTGCAACCGATAAACGTTTTACGTATGAATTTAGCAACAAATTACCCGTTTGCCTTATTTTTATCGTCCTTTTGCTATATCCAAGCGATACAATCAGTTGATCATATATCGATCTGAAGATATATAGTTTTTCTTAAATTGTTTTGGGCCGTTTTGGGTCAAGTTTAGGTTGGTTTTTTTATGAATGTGCGTTCTTTGTGCCTTGGCATTCTGTCTTTTTCAGATATGAGCGGCTATGACATCCGAAAAATGGCTTCTGAGGGCCATTTTAGTCACTTTTGTGAAGCCAGCTATGGCTCTATTTATCCCGCGCTTTCCCAGCTTACCAATGAAGGCTTGGTCACCTTCACTGAAGAGACGTTAGACGGCAAACCACCGCGGAAAGTTTATTCAATAACCGAAAAAGGACATGCTGCGCTGTTTCATATCTTACATGAAGAGCCCAACCCAGATCGCTGCAAGTCAGAATTTTTATTTTATAGCCTGTTTTCTGACAAAATGCCGACATCGCAGTTTCGTAACCTCATGGTCAAGAAAATCGCTGAAATTAGCGAAAAACTTGATGGCTTGGAAATGGCGCTAGAGGGATGTGAGCATGAACCGAGCCAATTTGCGATTGGCTATGGTGTTGCGCTGAACACCGCAGTTCTGACCTATTTAAAAGCTCATCTGGAAAAACTAGATCAGCAATATGCAAAAACGGGAAACGCAAACAAAGAGCTTGTTATGGAGTTAAAAAATGACGCATGACAAACCTTTAGACAAACAAAAAAAAGCTAAGGCGGTAAAATCACCCACGCGCTGGATTTCGTCGTCAATTTTGTGGGCATTGTTGTTTACCGGCTTAATCGCTGTTTGGGCCCTTACAGGAGATATAAAAGGTGGGGCCCGGTTAAAACAAGACACCGCCACACAAAACAACAAACAAACACAAAAAGAAGTGCCCCCGTTTCAAGTGCGTACCTTTGTGTTTACCGCGCAACCTTACCTGGCTAAGTTGATCATTCGCGGGCGCACTTTTTCTGATACCCAAGTTAATGTGCGTGCCGAGACAGCGGGAACTGTGATTAAGCTTCCGGTTCAAAAGGGTGATTTTGTTGAAAAAGGTACTTTGTTATGCCAATTGGAAGATGGTGCGCGCGAAGCCAGCGCTTTAGAAGCGAAAGCGCTGTTGGCCCAAGCAAAAGCTGATTACGAAGCTTCAAAAAAATTAGAACAACGCGGCCACACAGCGGGCTTAAAAGTGCTTGAAAATAAAGCTCTTTATGACCGGGCTATGGCTGCTTTTGAGCGCGCTCAATTGGACCTTAAGCGTACAAAGATTACAGCGCCTTTTACGGGCTATGTTGAAAAAACACCGGCCAAGGTGGGCAGTCTGGTCTCTGTTGGCGAGGCTTGTGCAACGTTGGTTTCACTTGATCCTTTGCATGTTGTGGGTGCTGTTAGAGAAGGTGACGTTCAAAAAATTAAGTCTGGTGATAAAGGGATGGCGCGCTTGATCACCGGCGAGCTTGCTGAAGGATTTGTCCGCTTTATCTCGGCAACGGCTGAGCCAGAGACCCGCACTTTTCGTATTGAGTTGGAAATTCCTAACCCAGACGGCCAGCTAAAAAGTGGCATCACGACAGATATTGAGATTCCCTTGCCTGAACAACCAGCCTTTTTGCTACCGCCTAGCATTTTAACCTTAAATGATGCGGGCAAAATTGGCGTGCGCGCTGTTACCCCTCAACAAAAAGTTGAGTTTTTACCGATTCAAATCATATCTGAGCAAAAACAAGGCATTTGGGTTGAGGCTTTGCCTGAGGGGACTTCCATTATCACTGTGGGTCAGGATTTTGTAAAAGCTGGGCAAAAGGTCAAACCTGTTCAAGATAAAAATTTTAAAACCCCACCTGGCTCTTAATGCTATACAGGCCTTAATCAGATGAATGATGTTCTCGACATAATTTTGCGCCGCCCAAAAACCGTTATGACCATGATGGTGGTCATGGTCTTTGCAGGTATTTTTACCTATATCACCATTCCTAAAGAGGCTGACCCTGATATTGACGTGCCGGTTTTTTCTGCCACCATCACGCTGCAGGGTATTTCACCTGAAGATTCTGAACGGCTTTTGGTCAAACCGATGGAGACCGAATTACGCGGTCTTGAGGGCCTCAAGGAGCTTACGGCCATTGCGGGGCAAGGGTATGCTTCCCTTATCGGTGAATTTAATATCAATACTGACCTTGCCAAGGCCAGAGCAGACTTTCGGGAAAAAGTTGATAAGGCCAAGGCTGAATTGCCACAAGAGGCTGACGAACCGATTGTTGACGAATTTAACCTCAGTTTGTTTCCGACCATTGTGGTGTCTTTGTCTGGCGATGTGCCAGAGCGCACTTTGTTTCACATGGCAAAACGGTTGCAAGATGAGATTGAGGCGTTGCCTTCCGTTTTGGAAGCCAATTTATCTGGCCACCGGGAAGAATTGTTAGAAGTGCTGATCGACCCGGCCAAATTACAATCGTATGAAATTGACCCGCAAGATCTTGGCCGTCGGCTGATCAACAACAACCAACTGATCACAGCTGGCTCGCTTGATCGGGGCGCGGGACGGTTTAATGTTAAGGTTCCTGGCCTTATTCGTTCTCGTAATGATGTATTTCAAATTCCTTTAAAAACTGGAGAGACGGGCACCGTTACTCTTAAAGACATCGCCACGATTGCCAGGACCTTTAAGGATCCGACTAGTTTTAGCCGCTATAATGGCAAACCTGCCATTGCGCTTTCGGTTGTGAAACGCAAAGGCACCAACATTATTGAAAACAATTTGGCTGTGCGCAAAACAGTTGCCGAATTTACCAAAGACTGGCCCAACACGATCAAGGTTGATTTTGCGCTTGATCAGTCAAAGTTTATTTATGAAGTGTTGGGTTCATTACAAGCGGCGATTATGACAGCGATTATTCTGGTTATGATTGTGGTTGTGGCCACGTTAGGCCTGCGCTCTGGTTTGCTTGTGGGTGTGGCGATCCCGACCTCTTTTATGATTGGCTTTTTGCTTATTGGCTTGATGGGGTTGACGGTCAATATGATGCTGATGTTTGGCATGGTGCTGACCGTGGGTATTCTTGTTGATGGTGCGATCGTTGTTGTTGAATATGCCGATCGGAAAATGGCTGAAGGGCTCAATCGGGCTGATGCTTATGTTTTGGCCGCCAAACGTATGTTCTGGCCTGTGACCTCCTCTACAGCCACCACATTGGCCGCCTTTTTACCGCTATTATTTTGGCCCGGTGTGCCGGGTAAATTTATGAGTTATTTGCCTTTAACGGTTATCTTTGTGCTGAGCGCGTCTTTGTTAACGGCGATGATTTTTCTACCTGTCATGGGATCATTGATTGGTAAAAATGAGTCCGACCAAGAGGGCCAAGCCTTGGCCAAAAAACTATCTGGGGCCGCACCTGTTGACTATGAAGAAGTTACTGGGTTTTCAGGCTTTTATGTTCGGTTTATTGAGCGGCTTATTTATCATCCCTTTAAAGTGCTGACCCTTTCTTTTCTGATTATGTTTGGTGTTTTTCAGGCTTATGGCAAATTACAAAACGGCGTTGAATTTTTTGTAGAGACGGAACCAGAACAAGCTTTGATCTTTGTTTCTGGGCGCGGCAATTTATCTGCAAGAGAAGAACTGCAATTGGTCAAAGAAGTTGAGACCCAAGTTCTTTCTGTTTCTGGTATTGCGTCTGTGTTTACGACAACAGGCAGGGGTAGTTCTGGGCCTGAGCTTGGTTCTGGCGCCACGGACGCACCGCTTGATCAAATTGGGTTGATAACTGTGGAAATGGGCGATTTTGCAAAGCGGCGTCCTGGTAAAATTATTTTACAAGAAATCCGCGATAAAACCCAAAACATCGCTGGCATTAAAGTGGAAGTGCGCAAACGTGAAGATGGCCCACCTGTGGGCAAAGCCGTCAGACTAGAAGTTTACGGCCATCAACGCGAGCAAGTTTATTCGGTTGTTGATAAGATTAACAAACACATGACCGCGAATATGAAGGGCTTGCGCAATATTGAAGATACGCGCCCCTTGCCTGGGATTGAATGGATCTTAGATGTTGACCGTAAGGAAGCGGGGCGGTTTGGCACTGACATTTCCTCTGTCGGTGGTTTGATTCAATTTGTTACCAATGGCTTTCTTATTGCCAAATACCGCCCTGATAATTCTGAAGATGAGGTTGATATTCGCGCGCGCCTGCCGATTGATGAGCGCACTCTAGATGGGCTTGATACGTTACGCATCCCAACCAATAAGGGTATGGTACCGATTACCAATTTTGTCAGCCGCAAAGCGTCCCCTAAAGTCAACACTATTATTCGCAAAGATGGTACATTTGTCATCACAATCAAAGCGGGCGTGCAAGATGGTGTTTTGGGTAATGATAAAGTTAAAGAGCTTGATCAGTGGCTAGAAGCCCAAGACTGGCCAGATGGGATCCGCTATAAATTTCGTGGGGCAGATGAAGAACAAAAAGAATCGGGGGCATTTTTAGCCAAAGCCATGGTCGGCGCGCTGTTTTTAATGTTTATCATTTTGCTTACTCAATTTAACAGCTTTTATCAAACGATCCTTACCCTTTCTACGGTGGTGATGTCGATCATCGGTGTGTTATTGGGTATGATGGTGACAGGGCAAACCTTCTCTATCATTATGACTGGCACGGGCATTGTGGCCTTGGCAGGGATTGTGGTGAACAATTCGATCGTTTTAATTGATACGTTTAATCGCTTAAAAGGGCTTGGCGTGTCTTCTATTGATGCCTCCTTGCGGGCCGCTGCTCAGCGGCTGCGCCCGGTGTTACTGACCACCATCACTACAATTTGCGGTCTATTGCCCATGGCCTTGCAAATTAATTTGGACTTCTTCAATCACACCATTCAGTTGGGCTCAATCACGTCTATTTGGTGGGTGCAACTTTCTACGGCGATTATTTTTGGTCTGGGCTTTGCCACTGCCATTACTTTGATTTTGACCCCGGTGATGCTGGCGCTGCCACAAGTGTTCAGCGAAACAATATTGCCGCGTTTAAAATTTAAACCGGTCGTGTCAAAAACTTAGATCGATTAAACTGAAGCTTGGTAAGGGCTTTAACTTGGGTAAAAATTTGTTCTAAAGAGCCTTAGTCTAGGAAATCTTTGTAATAGCTTAGCCCATATTTATTAAAGATGGCCTTTAACTCACCCTTTTCACGTAATTCCAAAATAATATCCCCTAAGCGATAGGCTAAATCGCGGCTATCATGTTTGACAGCCAGGCCAATATCCCAACGTGAAATGGTCATACCTAGAAAGGGAGGGCTGGATACGGTGTAAGTGCGCCCTGTTGCTTTCACGGCTGCTTCTAATTGGCCGCGTGGCCCCATAAGGCCGGCAACTTCTTTATTTTTTAAGCCATTTATTGCATCAGAAAAGAGCCTGTAACGCACAACATTGTTACGGATACGACCATTAAAAGTTGACGGGGAGGACAGATAAAAATCTGCCATTGTATCTAGTTCTACGCCGATTTTTTCTTGCAAAAAGGGAGCAAGCGTTTCAGATTTTCCAACTTGTTCAGGGTCTGAGGCCAGCGCCATACGCTCTGTATAATAACGCCCAAAAATAACAGCCAATTGATTGCGACGGCGCAATTCATCATCTACCGGCACATGCATCATCACATCAGCAACCCCCCCACCGATATAATGACCTTTCCAGACATTATTGCGTAGATCATCATCAACTGTTTCATCTGCGCCGCGGACAAAAAAACGTGCTTTTACGCCCAGCTCTTGGGCTAAACGCTGGCCAATCTCAACATCAATGCCGGTCATTTTTTTGTCTTTTCCCATATATGAATAGGGGGGGAAATTGTCATACACGAAAATGCGCAGATATTTGCTATCAATTACATCATCTAAGGGGCGGGCTTTAAGCATGTCTGAATGTGACAAAATGCTCATAGTTAGGATCGACAAAAAAACAACAAGCGCCGCAAAGGGCACTTGTTGTTTTACTTTATAAAGGCATGCAATTGTCATATATTATTTTTTCTTAATTTGAAACTTTTAAAACCTTATCATAGTCAAGCGTTTGGCAGTTGTTTCCTGTTCCTTTCACAACTGCTTCATCATCATCTTCAGGACGAATGTTAATATAGGCTCTGATTGACCACATGGCTTCCTGGGCCATAATGCCTTCAAAGCCGGGCATCTTGGTTAAACCATTTTGATGATATCCTTTGCGAATGCGGCTGATATACCAAGCATCGCCTTCTGAGTCTTTTTCAAGATAGCGCAAATCAGGCGCGGTGCCACCAGAAATAACGCCAAGACCATGGCAACGAGCACAGTTTTGATTGTAGGCTGTGCAGCCAATTTCAATGGCGCGTTTAATTTGGTCTGGTGTTTTTTCTTTCGTGTATGGGTTTTCTTCAAGCCATTCTTTGCCTAATTCTTTCAAACCGGTGATATCAACCGCTTGGGGTTGTACGTCGCCATGGCTAAAGCTAACCGGGGCTAGACTGATCAATCCGAGCGTAATGATTGTGGCTGCAAGGAAGACTTTGGGAATTTTCATTTGTTTCTTCTCCTTTATTGAGTGATTTATGAGACCCCAGATTATTAAGGCGCAACATAGTCAAACATCCCCACCGTCAAAATTGTGCTTTAGTGCATTTAATCATAATTTTCTAATTATGATTAGTATATAAGATAATTATGGTAAGATTTTTTATTGGCTCATTATAAAACATTGTAAAATAACAAGATATTGTTTTTTCTTAATAAAATCTCATTTCTGATTAGGATAAGTTCTAATTTTAAATGTCTTATGCTTTTTAGCTGAAAAAAATTTTTTCGCCTTTCGTATCAATTACGCAGTTCATCGAACAATTACTCTCATTTTTCTCTCATAACTTTCTCAAATACACCTGATAACTTTGTTCTCATTGATCATTTATTTTTTGATCCAGGTGCCTTTCTAATACATATAATAAAAACTCAATAAGGTCCTGAGCATATAAACTATGTCAGTTTGGGAGTGACAATAAATGGCCGGAATTACGCGTGCTTACCTATTTTTTTTCTCACTTTTTTATGTTTTTCTGTCTCAATCTCTCCTACTTTCTTATGTAGCACAAGCCCAAGAGCTTAAGGTAGACTTCTTATATTTAGAATTTAGGGAAAAGCGCCCCCCTACCCTTTCCAATTTGGTTGCTCCTCCTAAAGATGATGGCCAATTGGGCGCCCGTCTTGGGATTAAAGATAACAACACAACAGGACGATTTTTAAAGCATAATTACGTTCTTGAAGAGGTTGTCATTAAAGGCCGGGAAGATTTTGACACACGTCTGAATGACGTTTTGGAAGATAATAACCAGTCCTTTATTGTTGCTAACCTGCCAGCAGACAAATTACTCACTCTTGCCAAACACCCCAAAGCCAAAGACCGGCTTATTTTTAATGCGGCAGCAACAGATACAGAATTGCGCCGCAGCCAATGTCAGCCCAATCTGTTGCATACCATTCCTTCTCGCAAAATGCTAACCGATGCTTTGGCCCAATTTTTAGTTAAGAAGAATTGGAAGAAAGTCTTTATTATTGAAGGGCGAAACAAAGGCGACAAAGAGTTTGCCGATCAATTCCGCCAATCTGCGAAAAACTTTCGGCTTAAAATTACTTTAGATAAAAAATGGCCTGAAGGTGCTGATATGCGCAGGAATGCCGCCAAAGAAGTGCCTTCTTTCAGTCAGGGGGCCGATTATGATGTGGTCTTTATTGCTGATGAAGTGAAAGATTTTGGCCAGTATGTAACCTACAATACCTGGTTGGCACGACCAACAGTTGGTAGTACAGGTTTAGAACCTGTGGCTTGGCACCGCGTGGTGGAGCAATGGGGGGCTGCTCAATTGCAAAGCCGGTTTAGGAAACTGGGCAAACGTGATATGGGACAAAAAGATTATGCTGCATGGGCAGCCCTTCGCACCGTTGCTGAAGGGGTAACACGGTTAAAAACCGTCGATGTTGGTACTTTAAAAGATTATATTTTAGGCCCTAAAATTCGCTTAGCTATGTTTAAAGGCCGCTCGATGAATTATCGCCCTTGGTCGGGCCAAATGCGCCAAACAATTCCGCTTATTCATGAAGGGGGTGCGGTGGTCAACTTGGCCCCTCTAGAAGGGTTTCTTCATCCAAAAACCGAACTGGATACAATTGGTATTGATGAAGGACAAGCTAAATGCCGTGTGAAATCGTGATTTTCCATCAAACCCTAGAGTGTTCTGCCTAAAAGGCGTACCGGTTTTGGGAAAAAGGAACGTCTGAAAAAAAGTCGATAAGTTTTTTGCCAGGCATTTTGAAGCACCGCTTAGATGTTTAAAATTCAAGGAGAAGAATAAATGCGTTTTATAAAGCCAATCTTAACTATGGCTATTTGGGGAGCCCTTACAACGTCTGCCCTGGCAGAACAGATTTATGTGACCAATGAAAAAGACGATACGATTAGTGTTATTGATGTAAAGAGCCTTGAGGTGGTCAAAACTATTAATGTTGGTGAGCGTCCTCGCGGCATTACCATTTCCGTAGATAAAAAGCATATTTTCATTTGCGCTTCTGACAGTGACACAGTGCAAGTTATGGATATTGCCACGAGCAAAATTTTACATGAGTTACCCTCTGGGCTAGACCCGGAACAGTTTGCTCTGCACCCCAACAATAAATTGCTGTTTATTGCCAATGAAGATGATGCCATCACCACGGTTGTTGATACTGAAAAACGCACCGTGGTGGCACAGATTGATGTGGGCATTGAACCAGAAGGCATGGCAGTGAGCCCAGATGGCAAATGGGCCATCACAACGTCTGAGACGACAAATTTTGTTCACTGGATTAATGTTAGCTCTTTGGTGCTGGAACATAACTCTTTGGTTGAACAGCGCCCTCGCCATGCGGAATTTACAGCCGATGGCAAAGAACTTTGGGTTTCCGCTGAAATTGGTGGCACTGTGACTGTGTTTAATGTGGCTGATAAATCGGAAAAGGCAAAAATCACGTTTGAAATTTCTGGCATGTCGAAAGACCGTATCC
>JANQQH010000398.1 GCA_028285025.1 Hyphomicrobiaceae bacterium
CTGTGGCCAGCTCTTGGTCAGAATGGGTGCTAACTCCCAGCTTAATACCCGCCTGTTTGATAGTTTTCAAATCTGCATCTGCCAAATCTTCTTGTCCAAGATGAATATAATCAGCGCCTAATTTAATCGCTTCTTGCCAATAATCATTCACGATCAATTGCACGTTATGAGTTTTGCAAACCTGCAAAGCGCCTTTAATTTGCTGTTCAATTTCGCCGGTTGAGGCATCTTTTAAACGTAATTGAACAACCTTAATACCTAAAGGAGCAATGGTCTCAATCCATTCAAGGTCAGGCATAACCGGGTAAAAACGTGCAAAAGACACTTAAAAACTCCAAGAGGTAAGGTTAAGGTTTAAAACTTTTCAAGATCAAAAAACGGCGTGCCGGCCACAGGCGTGGAAGGGCTGGCCATATCGCGCTCTTCAATGATAAGCGCCTCAAAAGCAGCACGGCCCGCTTCAATGGCTTGTTTAAAGGCATAGGCCATCTTAACCGGGTCTCCAGCTTTGGCCACAGCGGTGTTCAAAAGGATGGCATCATACCCCATCTCCATAGCTGCCGCCGCATGAGAGGGGGCGCCAATGCCCGCATCAATGATCATCGGCACATCGGGAAAATAATTGCGCATGGTTTTAAGCGCATAAGGGTTCATCAACCCGCGCCCGGTGCCAATCGGAGCTCCCCAGGGCATCAACACTTTGGCCCCTGCCGCTAATAATTTGTCAGCCGCACCTAAATCTTCCGTTGTGTAAGGAAACACGTCAAACCCTTGGGCGCACAGCTCTTGGGTTGCCTCAACCAAACCAAACAAGTCAGGCTGCAACGTGTCATCATTGGCAATGACTTCTATCTTGACCCAGTTGGTGCCAAACAACTCACGCCCCATAAGGGCTGTGGTGATGGCCTCTTTGGCCGTGCGGCATCCGGCCGTGTTGGGCAATAAATGAATGTTGAGGGATTTGATCAGCTCCCAAAACTCTTGCGCCCCGCTATCACGTGCGGTTTCTCGCCGCAACGAGAGGGTAACAATTTGCGTGCCAGAACGCTTCACCGCCTCTTCTAAGACGCGCGGAGAAGGGTATAGCGCACTGCCTAACAACAGACGCGAACCAAGAGGTTTATTATAAAGTTGAAACGAAGCGTTTGACATAAAATCCATTCATCACATTTAAACTAACGGCTCTATCCAGGCACCCATAATCACC
>JANQQH010000402.1 GCA_028285025.1 Hyphomicrobiaceae bacterium
ATAAATCAACCCTTCAGAAAAAGCTTCAAGTAATTCAGCTACTTTAAACGCTCCAACCTGATTTCCTAAAATCCAATGTCCAAATTTAAAGGCTGAGGCCCAAATAAAGGGAAAGGTGATTGGATTGCCAAAAAATGTCCCTAGCGCTGAGGCCAATAAATTGCCCCCAACCAAATAGGCTAGCATTGCTGCTACTAAAAAATGAAACCCTAAAAAAGGCGTGAATGATACAAAAATGCCAACAGCAAAGCCCAGAGCAATGGTGTGGGCTGAGCCACTTAAACGATTGACGCGTAATAAAATATAATTAACTGAGCGTGACCAACTGCGCCTTGGCCATAAAAATATGCGCAGATTTTCAAACCAGGACGCTTTGTTACGACGTTTAAATAACATTGACGAATTTACTCTCCTAAACGGGCCGCCATTGCCTTCATAAAAGCCAGCTTTATTTAGGGCCAACTGATGTTTTGTTGCAAATTAGGTATAAGCTCGATTGCCAAAATTCAACACTTTAAGCGCATAACTGCTTATTATCTGTCAAAAAATTGACGAATCTTTTCTTTAGGCTGTTAGCCTAATAAGAAATTATGCCAAAATTCTGCTAATTAATGATTGAGATCAACACTTTAAATTGAAGTTTTTTGCTCTTTTATTTATAGGGTATGAAAGCAATAAAAGACTAACCAATCAACTGTTTTAAGGGTTTAGCTTATCGAGGAACGATTTTAGCTGTTTAACAGCTAATTATCTGACAGTTTTTTTTAAGGACTATCATGACTTTTGGTTCTAAGACATTATGGTTTGAGATGCCGGTTTTTACAGGTATTCTTTATCAGCCCCGTCTCAAACGTTTTTTAGGTGCCGGGATTGTTGCTGGCATTGCTTGTTTTTCTCACCCGGTGTTGGCTGATCAACTCTCGGTATGCGTGGTTTGTAATGACCCTGGCAAAGTTTACCAGTGTACTTTTAACACCGTTGATGTGGGCAATGTTTCACCTAACATTCGTGGCTTTCATTTTGCCTGTATTAAAGAACTTGCTCAATATGGTGAGCATAGCCAATGTGCTGCCCGGCGCAATGATACCATTGCCTGTTCAGGTGAGCCTTATACCCTGAAAAATGCTCAAAGTTTGTATAAACCTGAACTGGAAGCGGAGGCTTTGGCTGAGGGTGAACAAGAGATAAGTCCTCCTTCCCAACAAAAAAAACAACCAACCTTGGTAGACAGCACCAGCAAAACCTACAAAAAGGCGGTTGACTCTGTTGAGCAGGGGTATGAGAGCACGAAGGAAACTGTGAAAAAGGGGTATAAGAGCACAACCAAAACCGTTAAGTCAGTTGGTGACAAAATCAATGATGCTGCAAAAACCACCTATGATTGTGTTATGAGCCTTTTCAGCGATTGTAGCAACTAAAGATATACTCGGCTTTAGGCTCTGATGGAGCTTAACACGCTTTGGCGACTTTATTTGCCGATATAATCTCGAGCCAGTTTTTGGGCCACTGCAATTTCAGCTTTGGTCATTTCGTTGGCAATTTCTTTGCGATAAGCCAATGCAGACTTGTTACCTTTTAATGCGGCTAGGTTAAACCATTTGTGGGCAACCACTAAATTTGCATCTACGTCGCGCCCTGCTGCATACATCATACCCAATTCAAAAAAAGCATCCGGCGCCCCGCCTTCTACTGCCCCTTCTATCTCAGCATGAATAGGAAAATCCAAACGTGCCATTGATCTACTTCCTTACCTCTTTTTTGATCAGTGAACTTTTGCTCACAAATCAGTACGCCTTACTTTGCTCTTTTTTAGAGCTTTAGATAATCAATAAGCAGACCTTGCCATAAGGGTTGAAAGATACGGTAAAGAAAGCTGGCTAATAAATTACGAAAAAATTGGCCGTTTTGTTTTAAAATAGAGCAAATTTGGGTTTGCAGGCACTGCGACGCTTCACTTTCCAACTTGCTTTAATCTTCTGTTTATAAAATAAGTAAGTAATCATTTACTATGATGATCAAAATTATTTGAAACATGATTTTTTGCAAAAGTACACATAGAGCAAAGGCAAAATAATATTATTCAATAATATGTTTTTATTTTACATATTAATTTTTACTATAATGACTAATCAAAAACTATTATTCTTCTATCTTGCTTTTTGACTATTATCATCAACAAGATGAAATAACACATTGATTTAATAGATATGATTTGCTATTTCCTTTCGTAAATTTGTTCTAGAGTAGAGTTTTTTTCCACAGACAAAAATAGTAACCATATTAGCATGAAGACAAATAATAATCTCGAGGAAACGCGGATAAGAATACTTGAGGCTGCTGAAAGGCAGTTTTTGAGCCATGGTTATGACGCGACGCGTTTAGAAGACATCGTGCGAGATGCTAGGGTTTCAAAAACAGCTATCTATAAAATTTTTGGGGGGAAACGAGAATTATTTTTGGCTCTCAATGATAATGTTATCCGGGCCTTGATTAAAAAGATTGCCCCGTCTAGTACAGGTAATACTGACTCCTTGGAAGAGTTAAAACAAAACCTTTATGAGCTTGGCAAAGATTATTTAACAAGTTTAACCCAAGGTCACCCTTTGTCTCTTTTCCGGCTAAATTTATCCATTGCAACGCGCTTTAAGGATGCTTCCAAAAATTATTATAATCTTGGGCCTAATGCTTTTCAGGATATTTTGTCTCAGTTTTTTCAAGACGTTCATGAAGCTAATATTTTGCATATTCCAGATACGAATATCGCCGCCGATCAATTCATGGGCATGATTCGTGGCAATTTCCATATTAAAGCTTTAATGGATATCGACTTTCAACCAAGTTCAGAGGCGATTTCTGATTATGTGGAAAGTTCGGTTAATTTGTTTATAGCCGGCTATCTACCTCGCGGTTAGCTAGGCTGAGCACCTATTAAAATTGACTTTTTACTGCTTTAAGCGTTCCACTCTTAATCTATGGCGCTCATCTGTTAACAGTAGTGCTGTTCCCATGACACCTGCTATTGTTCCCAATGCAGTCCCCCCTGCTATTAAAAACATAATCATTACCTGATATTTTGTTGCATCAATGGGATCTACGCCGGCGATGATTTGACCTGTCATCATGCCAGGCAACGACACAATGCCAGAGGCGGCCATAGAATTTATGATTGGCATCATCCCGGCTTTGAGCGCTTGTTTGATGTGTGCTTTTAAGGCTTGGAACCGGGGGGCGCCTAGGGATAATCGCTCTTCTATAACCGCTTGGGATTGTTTGATGGAAACGGACAAGGTTTCCATGCCCAAAGCAATGCCTGTCATTGTGTTCCCAAGTATCATCCCTAAAATTGGCAGAACATAGCGCGGGGCATACCATGGATCTGGCTGAATGAGAAAACCGATTGCAAAGCCTGTGCATATAAAGCCTACAAACATTAAGGTTACTGTGCCCAGCCCATAGGCTTTCATGCCCTTCAAGCGATAGCTTTGGCGTGCTAGGATTTCATACCCGGCCACGGCCAACATGATGAACGCCCAACCGATTGTCCACCAGGGACCTGTTTGGGCAAAGATAAATTTTAATACAAACCCGATTGCACTGAGCTGGATTAGCATGCGCGCGGTATTGATAAACAATGTGCGCTCTAGACCTAGCCCCAAGGCGATTGAAAGCCCCCCATTAATGAAGATTAACAAAGCGGCCATACTTAAATCAAAAAGAGACAGGCTGACATAATCCATTAGCTGATCTCCTTTTCATCAGATGTAAGGCGGGCTTTGCCTGATTTGAAGGTTAAACTAATGGCTCCGTATTTTTCTATCTGTTTGGGACTATGGCTGACCAGTAAAATAATGGCGCCGCGGTTTAACTCAGACTCAATCATCAATTCCATGCGGGCGATGCTTTGCCCATCAAGGGCACTGGTGGGTTCATCTAACAACAAAACCTTCGGCTGGTCTTGAATGGCGCGTAAAAAGGACAAGCGTTGTTTTTCTCCGGTTGAAAGATCTTCAACAGGCCATTGCAAGAGTTTTTCAGGCAAGTCCAAAGCTTCCATCCATTTTAAGAGATCGGTTTTGTTCCTATCAAAGTGGAGGCCGACACGTTCATGCCACCAATGAGAGCTGGCCGGTACAAAACGTACTTTTTTGCGCCATTCAAAAGCCGGCATCATGCTGCGTTCCACACCGTCCAACAAAACGTTCCCTTTTGAGGGGTCAAGGTCAGCCAATGCGCGCAAAAATCTTGTTTTACCAGAGCCGGAAGCCCCTTTAATGATCAAAGATTGTCCCTTCTTGAGGGACAAGGAAACAGGTCTGAAAATTTCATTTTGCAAATCGATAATTTCAAACATTCACTGGAGCCTGTTGACTATCAAATTACCCACGCTGGAACTCTGCCAGAAAATGTCGCATTGGGGGTGTTTTTTGATCAAAAAATGTTTCTCTTAAAATTGAGCGAAAGCCTAATGTTTCAAAGCGGTCTAATTCAGATGGCGTCAAGGGCCAGGGCGGTGGGTTGAGCGGTTCATCCTCTAGGCGCCCGCGTGCTACGATTAGCAAGCGCCCTTTTGGGGCTACCAAACTGGCTAAAGAGTGAAACGCTTGGGTCCGCTCAGGGTCTTTTAAGGCCTGAATGGTGAAGGTCTCGCTGACCAAATCAAAGGCGCCGGTCCACTCTTTGGGGGGATTTAATAAATCAGCGGCCTGCCAGTCGATGGGTAAATCAGCAAAACGTTTTTCGGCCCAATCCACAGCCGTTTTGGAAATGTCAAAGGCGGTAACGTTATAGCCAGCTTTTGCCAAAACGGCTGCATTGTCACCCAGGCCTGTTCCCACATCCAAGGCGTGGCCTGTGCAACTGTGTTCTGGCTGGCGCTCTAGCCAATTTAACAGCGGGAAGCGCGCCTGCTTGTGGCCCCAGGGTATAAGATCTGGATCGCCTTCAGCTTCTCGGTACAAGGCGTCAAACCATAAAAGCGGGGTGCCTTGGGCTTCATATTCGGCTCTCAGCCGGTCTGCAATCGCCTTGCCTTGTTTTCGTTTTTCCTGGTCCATAAAGAAATTATTTAAGCCTTTTTCTCCCAAGCCCCTGCTTGGTTTTGTTGCCAATAGGTGGCTTCAATATTGTGTGCTTTGGCCGCTTTCCATTGGATACGTGCGCGCTCAACGGCTTCCTCATCATGGCCATTGAAAATATAAACTAGTCTTTGATAGCTGGTATGAGCTGTGACATCCCCGCTATCGACAAAAAAACGGATATCAGCCTTGTTGGGATTGTCTGGTTCATGTGTGAGCAGTATGGGTTGTCGTTCCGCGCCCGGATCGCTGCTTTTGCCGTGGGGCAAGAAACTTTCATCTGCAAAGGTCCACAACATCGTGTCGAGCGCCTCAACCCGCTCTTGGGGTGCGGTTTCGACAATGGCCTGCCAGCCTTTGTCTAAGCTTTTTTGCAACAGGTCCGGTAAGACTCGCTCCAAAGGGGCTGATTGCAAATGATAAAACAGTAAGTCCATTGTTTGGTTCTGCTCAATGATATTTTTTTCAAGGTTAATCTTGGCAGAAAAAATGGCATGTTTCATCTGGTTTGTATAGGCATTGATTGCACATAAAATTAATAGGTCCTGGGCCTAAACAGCTTTTGAATATTGTTGTTGGTTCTTGTTCAAATAGCTATCAAAATTGGCTGCAATCAGGCGCATATAGGGGCGCCCCTTGGGTTTAATCCTTAAGGTGCCATTATAATATTCAATGTCATCTTGCTCAAAAAAGGGCTGTAATTGGTTAAACTCAAGCGCGTATTTAGCCCGATTTATTTGCGCGCTCATTGTGCACATTAAGGACATAATGATATCGCGCCGTTCGATGTCATCCCTGTTTAAAGCTATGCCGCGGGCAACTGGCAATTGATTGGAACCAATGGCTTTTTCATAATCTATATAATTGGATGTGTTTTGCACATAGCTGGCTGGTAAGGTGGTGATGGCTGAGACCCCTAACCCTAGCAACGCTTGGGCTGTGTCAGTGGTATACCCTTGGAAGTTGCGTTGGAGTGTTTTTTCTTTTTCGGCTTTGGCCAAAGCATCGTCAGATCGGACAAAATGGTCCAGGCCAATGGCAACATAGCCTCTACTTGATAATAAATGGGTTGCTGCTTCAAACATCTCAAGACGCTCTTGTTCACATGGTAGTGCTTGCTCTTGAATTAAGTTTTGGTGCTTTTTCATCCACGGCACGTGGGCATAACCAAATAGAGAAATACGGTTGGGTTTTAATTTTAAGGTTTGTGCAATGCTATGAAGTAATCTGCTTTGGGTTTGAAATGGCAAACCATAGACCAAATCAATATTTAGGTCTTCAATGGAGGTGCGGCGCAACTGGGCAACAATGTCGCGAACCATAGGAAAAGGTTGTATGCGGTTTATGGCTGTTTGGACAGCTTCATCAAAATCTTGAACACCAATGCTGGCCCGGTTAACGCCGGCCTGTTTATAAGCTTGGATTTTTTCTGGCTGAAGTGTGCGCGGATCCATCTCTATTGCAATTTCTGCTGTGGGTGAAATGGAAAACTGATCTTTTACCTTGCTCATAAAGTCTAAGAAGTCTTGTGGTGAAACGATGGTTGGTGAGCCCCCACCAAAATGAATGTGTTTCACCTGTTTGGTTTGCAGCTGGGTGCTTACTAGCTCGACTTCTTGTTGCAACAGTTTCATATAACGGGCGATGGGGTCGTAATGATTTACGATTTTGGTATGACATCCACAAAACCAGCACAATTGACGGCAAAAAGGGACATGGAAATATAATGACAGGTCCATTTCACTTGGTAATTCATTTAGCCAGCTTTGATAATGACCTGCATTGATCTTGTCGTGAAAATGTGGTGCTGTTGGATAGCTGGTATATCTTGGAACACGTTGTGTCATTAAAGTGATGTCTCCATTTTTGCCCCAGCCATAGCATAAATAAATTTTTTGTTTTTTGACTTTGATCATATTTTTTGCAATTGCTAGCAAAGCACTATTTGGCAAAAATTGGTTTGTCAAAAGAACACTTTTTTATTAAATGATATCACCCTCTTTGCCCTGCAACTTTCAACCACACTTAAACAAAGAATTTTCTTTTATTATGAAATCTATCCCTTTTTTAAAGTTGTCTCGTTTGTTTGTTTTTGTCGTCTTTGCGATGCTGGTATTGGTCAGTTGTGCAAATGTTGTTCGTGCTGATGAGACCGCACAAACAGAACAGGCAAAATTAATTGAAAAGCAAAAAAAGGCACAAGAAACCCTTTCCACTTTGTCGCAATTGTTGTTGCAAAAGAAAGAGTTGTTAAGTGAGGTTAAGGGGCTGAAAGGCAAATTAGGGCAAGCCCAAGATGATGTGAGCAAGAAAGAGTTGGAACAACAAATTGCTGAAGTTTCTAAAAAGCTCAGCGATGTTGAAAATCAAATTGGTGCTTTAGCCGGTGGGACGACGAAACAAGATTTTTATGCCTCTGACAATAAACCTTTTGATTTACAAAATGAGCTGCAAGGCTTGGCAGAGCCTTTGATCAAAATCATTAAAAACTCAACAAAAACTGCCAGGGAGATTGATTATCTGCAGTCTAGCATTAAGGAAGCTGAACGGCGCCAGACCATGGCGAAAAACGCCAATGAACGCCTTGAGGGATTGTTAGCCGCAATTAAGGATCAAAGTAATGCAAGCTCTTTTGCTAAGACACAAAAATTTCTTAAAGCACAGCAAAGTGAATGGCAGGAGCGTTTAGTAGAGGCTGGTAATTTAAAAAATGCTTCGATCAAGCAACTGCAATTGAAACAAGAGCAAGCCGAGCAATCTAATTTAGACAATTATGCCGCTGGCTTTATTCGCACGCGCGGCATTCATATTTTGTTGGCTCTTCTCACCTTTTTTGGCAGCTTTCTTTTCTTGCGGCTTTTGGGGCGCACGGTTAGCATTGCCTATGGAAAAACTGGTTTTAAAAAGAGTTTTTCAGCCCGACTTATTAAGGTTGTTTTTGATTATGGCACGATCATTATCGCATTTGTGGCGACAATGGCCTTATTAAACTATCTTAATGATTGGATATTGCTGGGTCTGTTAGGGTTGTTGGGACTGGCTTTGATCTGGATTGGGATTAAAGTGGTTCCTGCCCTTATTGAGCAAACGATTTTATTGTTAAATTTAGGCGCTGTGCAAGAAGGGGAACGCTTGTTGATTGATGGTGTGCCCTGGCGGGTGAAACGGCTTGACCATTATACGGAATTTGAAAACCCGGTTCTAGATGGCGGGCATTTTACACTGCCTATTCGCGAGTTAATTGGCAAACATTCACGGCCTCCAGCTGAACATGAAGCGTGGTTTCCAACGCACAAGGATGATTGGGTGCAATTGGACAATGGCTATATTGCCAAAGTTGAGTCGCAAACGCCTGAGTTGGTTCAATTGATTGAGCTTGGCGGCGCTCGTCTGACCTATTCAACGCAAGAATTTGTCAATGCGGCCTTTCGCAACATTTCTACCGGGTTTCGCATTCGCCAGGCGTTTAGTATTTCTTATAAGCACCAACTGCAAGCCATTGATCAGATCCCGGCATTGCTTACCAAGCATCTACAAGCTGGGCTTGAAGCTTATATTTCTCCTGAAGATATTAATCATGTGGAAGTGGACCTGAAAGCGGCGGCCAACTGGGCCATTGAATATGATGTTGAGATTGATGTGAAGGGAACCCAAGCTCATCGGTTTGAAGATATTGAAGGGGAAATCACACGGCTTTTAATTGAGGCTTGTAACATTTATGAGCTGGAAATTCCGTTCCCTCAATTGGTTGTTCATCAACCAACTTAAATAAAAAAGCCCCAACAAAATAACTTGTTATGTTGGGGCTTTTTTTAAATTACGTAAAAAATTTCTTTAGCCTTGTGGTTTGGCAGGTAGGGCGACAAAACCAAACTCACCATTGCCTCTGTCAACATATAAGATGGCGTTTTCCCTATTGGATTTTTTTGCTTGTTCGATTTTGTTGATCACATCTTTTGGAGTGGAAACAGTTTGCTCCATAACCTCTACAATCACATGGCCTGCCTGCAAGCCCTTTTCAGCCGCCTTACTATTTAAGTCAATCTTAGTAATCACCACGCCTTTTGTTTTAGGTTTAATGCGATATTTACGGCGTAATTCAGGTGTGATTTGAGATAAGGTCATGCCCATATATTTGGCTTCATCATCTTCATCGGCTTCAGTTTTAAATGCAGCGTTGATTTTCTCTGCAATCTCTAACCGGGCGATTTTTACTTGCAAGTTTTGTTCTGCACCCTGGCGCATCACTTTTACATCTACAGTTTTATCAACCGGGGTGAGCGCCACAATTTTTGGCAATTCACGAGACGATTTCACCTTGTGACCGTCAAACTCAACAATCACGTCGCTCACCTTCATGCCGGCTTTTTCAGCTGGACCGTCTTTGGTCACGCGGGCAACAAGGGCGCCTTCCGGTTTTTTCAAGCCAAAGCCTTCGGCAATATCTGGGGTAACTTTTTGGATCAACACTCCTAACCAGCCGCGACGGGTCTCGCCATATTTTTTTAATTGCTCAATGACATTAACAACTGTATCTGAAGGCACCGAAAAGCCAATGCCGATAGACCCCCCAGAGGGAGAAATGATGGCAGTGTTAACACCGATGACCTCACCTTTCATGTTAAACAGCGGGCCACCGGAATTGCCGCGGTTAATGGCGGCATCGGTTTGAATGAATTCATCATAAGGGCCGGAATTAATGTCTCTGTTTTTAGCTGACACAATGCCCACTGTTACCGTACCGCCCAACCCAAAGGGATTGCCAATTGCCATAACCCAGTCGCCCACCCGCGCGTCATCAGACGAGCCAAAGGGGACGGCTTTTAAAGGTTCTTTTGGTGTGACTTTTAACAGGGCAAGGTCTGTTTTTGCGTCTTTGCCCAATACTTTGTCTACTTTGAGCTTTCTGCCATCATCAAAATTGATGTAAATTTCATCGGCACCTTTAATAACGTGATTGTTGGTCACAATAAGACCTGAGGGGTCAACTACAAAGCCTGAGCCCAGTGAGCTAACACGGCGTTCTTGGTTTTTTTGCCCCTCTTGGCTAAAGAAGTCTTTAAAGAATTTTTCAAAGGGAAGCCCTTTTGGTAGACCCTCCCGGCGGGGCTGGCGAAAAGCGCTTTTAACTTTCTGGCTGGTCGAAATATTAACCACGGAGCCTTGTAACTCAGCAGCTAAATCGGCCAGAGATTTTATTTGTTTTTGATCGCGGGCCTGTAGAGCGGTGCTCATCAGCATTGTAAGGATGAAAAAGCCAATGGCTAAATATATGAGGCCATCGCGCAAGAGTGTGGGCATGTTGGCCTGTTTGGGCAATCTAACGGCTTTTGCTGTTTTGTTGTAAACCATTTGTAGATCTTTCACTTGATGACCTCTCATTCGTTGACCTTCCGGCGGGCTGTAGATCCCTTTTAAAATAAGGATTTTAAGGCTGCCCTTATGATTTTGCAGTACTATCCCCACAAAGTACGGGGTAAAAAAGGCAAAGTTGAGCTTTGAAGATAGTACCTCATCACAATATAAGCGACAAATCACAACTTACTAGTCTGGATTAGAAAATCTTATTATAGCTTGTTATTTGCTTTCAAGCGCCGTTGCTCATAGTTTTGACCATCCAAATGATAGCCACCCCTAGCGCAAGCGAACCCACACCAATGTAGCGCAAGTTTTGCAGATCACGTTTGGCAAGCTGTTGAACAACAGAAATGATCTGGCCTGGAAACAAGCTCCAGACCAGACCTTCTAAGATAAAGGCAAACCCTATGCCTAACGCGAAATCAGATAAATCCATGACTTATAAGAGTGCCTATTCACCAGTAGGCTTTTTAAAATATTTAAAGAATTCCGAGTTAGGTGAAATCACTAGCCTGGTATCTCCTGATTTTAAACCCTTTTCATAAGCTTGCATGGAACGATAAAAGGTAAAGAATTTAGGATCACGGCTAAAGGCATCGGCAAAGATTTTGTTGCGATCGGCATCACCTTCACCGCGAATGATTTCAGACTGTTTGGTTGCATCCGCTTTAATTTCGACCACTTGCCTATCGGCTTGGGCGCGAATGGTGCGGGCAATCTCTTCGCCTTCAGCACGCCAGCTGGCTGCTTCTTGCTGGCGTTCGCGTTGCATGCGCGTGTAAACATTATTGCGCAGTTGGTTTGGTAAATCAGCGCGTTTTAAACGTACATCAATGACATCAACACCAAACTGATTGGTTTGCTCATGCACCAGTTTGGTCACGCTTGTTAACAATTCATCACGTTTGTCACGCACCACATCATCCAGGCTGGCACTTGAAAAGACTTGCCGGATGGAGGCGTTGACAAAGTTAGACAGACGGCTGTCAAATTGGAGCCGTGTGCCGATGTTTTGATAAAATTTCAAAGGCTCTGTGATGCGATAACGGGCAAACGCATCAACAATAATACGCTTTTTGCCAGCAATCAAAATCTCACGAGAGGGAACATCGACTTCTAACAGCTTCTTATCAAAATAAACCACATTTTGTACAAATGGTAATTTGAAGTGTAGCCCTGGTTCTGAGATCACCTTTTTAACCGCGCCTAATTGTAACACCATGGCACGCTCTGTTTGGTGCACGGTGAACAAAGAGAAATAGGCAACAACTGCTGCGCCAATAAGAACAACAAGTAAGAAACTAAAAAATCCACGCATAATCTTTATCTCCCTTACTTTTTCTTGCCTTGGAGCTCATTGAGCGGCAGATATGGTACGACACCACCGCCAGTGCTATTGCTATCTAGAATGATCTTATCTGTTCCTGAGAAAACGCGCTCCATCATTTCTAGATAAAGCCGCTCGCGGGTGATATCTGGTGCTTTGCGGTATTCTTCATAAATCTTTTTGAAACGCACAGCCTCACCTTCGGCCTCAGCGACAACTCGGTTTTTATAGGCCTCGGCCGCTTGAATGATTTTGGCAGCCTCACCGCGTGCTTCTGGAACAACTTTATTGCTGTAGGCTTTTGCCTCTTGTTCTAAGCGGCTTTTATCTTGCTTGGCCGCTTCCACATCGTTCACCGCCTGAACCACGTCTTTTGGCACGTCAGGTTTGCCAATCAAAACGGCAAGAATGTTTATGCCAGAGTCATACCCATCTAAGGTTTTTTGCATCACCTTGAGCACTTCATCTTGGTTCTGCTCAAAGGTCTCATTCAACACATCATTGAGTGTTTTTTGGCCGACAACCTGACGCATGGCGCTTTCGGCGACTTCGCGGACCGTTTTGGCTGGGTTTTCAACGTTAAATAAATATTTTTTTGCGTCATTGATATTCCATTGTATAGAAAACTGTACATCGACAATGTTATTGTCGCCTGTCAACATCAAACTGGCATTGCCGTCTTCTATCGGCCCGCTTCGAAACCCGCCGCGGCGGGAAAAGTCACGGCCACCGCCAACTGTGATTTGCTGCGCAAATTGTGGTCTGACGAGATAGACCTTCTCAACTGGATTGGGCAGTCTTAAATGCAAGCCTTCTGGTAAGGCGCGGTCATATTTACCAAATTGGGTGACAATGCCAACTTGGTCTGGTTCAACTTTTACCGTAAAGGCAAAAAAACCAACAACAGCTAAAATGGCTGCTAATCCTAAATAAAAGATTGGTCCGCCTAGCCCTCGCCCTTTATGTCCACCACCAGGCATCGCGCGTTTTAAACGATCCTGGCTTTTTTTGAAAAGCTCTTCTATGTCGGGTTGCTGGTTGCCGCCACCTTTGCCGCGCGGTCCCCAGGGGCCGTCTCCGCCGCCTTTCCAACCACCATTATTGCCGTTTTGACCACTCCAAGGCATATTTAATTCCTATATCATTATCGTAGTGCGTATCATAATTTTTGCACAAACATGCATTCACTTTTGGCAAAGACACGCTTTTAAAAACATGTTTTTCTATCAAATCTCAAACTGGCTGGCTAAAAAGTGAAGCATTTCACTTGTTTATTTTTGAAAGCACAAAAAATTTTTATCGCCACATGAGATTTCATAGATGTAAGATTTAAAGAAGCAAATTTAAAGCTTTGTTCTGAAAAAAGTTCAAACTTTATGCAGTTAAAGTTAGCTTTTATGACTTATGTTATAAAAGCCTGCTGAAAAAGATGCAATGTTTGCCCCATAAGAAAATGGGAACCTAACAGGTTAGGCCCCCATTTCAATGAGTTAAAATGAAATTTTAGGGGATTTTAAGGCTTATAAGCCTTA
>JANQQH010000420.1 GCA_028285025.1 Hyphomicrobiaceae bacterium
ATGGATGAAAGCAAAACTTAAAGCGTTTGAACAATGTCTCTTTTCTTCCCAACAAATGACAACCGGCTCAAAACGGTATGGGATGGTATGCAAACAGCGTTTGAATCTGAGCGGATTGAGACGGCCAATCTAGATGCCCGTTTGTTGTTGCAACATGTTTTACACATTGATCATGCGGCACTTATTTTACAAATGGACCGTGTCCTAACTGAGGATGAAATTTCCCAGCTCTTACCATTGATTGAAAGACGTCTTAAACGAGAACCGATTAGCCGTATCTTTGGCAAAACTGAATTTTGGTCGCTGCCCTTTTTGGTCAATGAGCAAACACTTGACCCGCGACCCGATACAGAAACGTTAATTGCCGCGGCCCTTAAAATGGTTGCCACTAAGAAAGATACGGCCCTTCGTATTTTAGATCTTGGAACAGGCACAGGGTGTATCTTGCTAAGCTTGTTAAGCGAGCTTGAAAATGCCACAGGGGTTGGCGTTGATCTCAACCCAGGGGCCATAGAGCTTGCCCAGCTTAATGCCGCCACTCTTGGTTTAGAAAACCGGTCTTCCTTTTTTGTTAGCAACTGGTTCTCTCATGTTAATGAACCCTTTGATCTGATTGTTTCCAATCCGCCCTATATTCCATCGAAAGACCTAAGCCATCTGGACAAAGATGTGATAGATTATGATCCCATTTTGGCCCTTGATGGGGGAGGCTCTGGGCTTGCCCCTTTTGAGCATATTTTAGACAATGTAAGTGATTATATCAGCCCCCGCGCTTGGCTGCTTTTTGAGTGCGGTGCCGGGCAAGATGAAGCAATTATTAGGCTCATCGAACAAAGCCCTTTTGCCAAAAAAATCTCTAAATGGGACGTTTTTCCTGATCTGGCCGGTATTATCCGCGTAATTGGGGTGGAAATGGGTTATTTTGTTTAGAAAAGTTTTAGATTTGTGTATTAGAGCTTAAAAACAGCACAAAACCTAAAAAAAAGAGATATATTGCAAAAAATAGTCTTGGCCTTCATGATGAAAAAGGCTATGGTTTTAACCAAGACATGGCTATTTGGAAATGTTAGCGGTTTAGCGCCATTCCAGTCTTTCTTTGCCAATGATGTTCTTCCCCACTGTTACTTATTTTGTGTGATCAAAAGATTAAAATTGTCAGTTATATTTTGGGGAAAAGATTTAAGAATGAACAAATAAAATGAGATTTCATTTTCATGCCGCATTTATTTTCAATTCTTAAAAGTAGTTGGTTTTGAAATTAAATTGGTTGAAAAAATAAAGACTAATAATAATTTGGCCATGCAAATTGAGGGACTTCTTTTTAGGTCTTTTTAGGCACTAATCTTATCGATTGAAAAATCAGAAAATGGCCTTATTAGATGGGCAGTGATGATATCAATCGGGGCACTTTATTTTAACATATCATGACATTTTTAATGTCACATCGTTATTTATAATTTATGGGTGGTTTCCACATTTGTGTTTGAGAAAAATCGCTGTTGAATAACGAATGAGCGGTGTTTGTAAACTTTTTAAGAAAGAGACAAACGATTTAGATTCAAACCCTGAGAGGCCTTACAATTATTGCTGTTGAAAGGTTTAAAGTAATGCTTTTCTCCTTTATCAATTTGATGAAGGTGCATGAATATAAAAGAACTGGTTTTTATAAACAGGGCACCAGAGCGTTCCGCCCAAAAGTGGGTGCCGGTTTTGGGAAATGCGCGGTTGCTGGTGGGCATCTAAAGCGCAACTAAAGAAGGAACGCTTAAACAAAAATTAGAGCATTTCTTTGAAATCATCTAAATAAGGAATGCTCTGAAACAGAGCTTTTTAAAAGTCGTTCACATGATAAAAGAACGCACATTAAAATTTTAACGACAATAGTGAAACTGTGAATGGAAGCCGATGAGGCAAGCACAATCAAATAGACGTGGACGGGGACGCAGCCGGAAGGCACAAAACCCATTGACTAAAAATTATGAATCCAATGGCCCGGATGTAAAAATTCGCGGTACGGCGGCTCACATTTGTGAAAAATATAATTCGCTAGCGCGAGACGCTTTGGCCTCTAGCGATATTGTTCGTCATGAAAATTATATGCAACATGCAGAGCACTATAATCGAATCATTATGGCTGCCCAGCAAAATAACAACCAAGCCGAAGAGCCC
>JANQQH010000338.1 GCA_028285025.1 Hyphomicrobiaceae bacterium
CTGAGGTTGCCAAAGGCCTGCCTACCGCAGTTACCCTGGCTGCCAAAGATGAACACCTCGGTAAAGCTATAAGCCAAGCTTTAAGCCATAAAGCCTTAAGACCCTATTGGTCTAATGATGTAATTGGCACGCAAATCGGCGGGGCAGTAAAAAATGTTTTGGCCATTGCCGCCGGCATCGTGGCTGGCAAGGAACTTGGCGCCAGCGCACACGCCAGCCTGATTTCAAGAAGTTTTGCTGAACTAAACCGATTGGCCGCCAGCTATGGGGCTAACCCTAAAACCTTAAACGGCCTTTCAGGCCTTGGAGATCTGGTTTTAACCTGCTCAAGTCCACAATCTCGCAACATGTCATTAGGCATTGCGCTTGGCCAAGGTCAAAGTTTAAGTGATATTCTTAAATCCCGCTCTTCTGTAACCGAAGGGGTCTACACAGCAAAAGCTGTTGCAACCATTGCCGAACAAAGAAACATTCAAATGCCAATCTGCCAAGCCATAGCCGACATCATCAATGAAACCTTAACAGTAGAAAACGCAATAACAACCCTGCTATCGCGTCCTCTAAAAGCTGAGTCTTAAAATTGAATAGGAATTAACAGCGTTCGGCTAAAACCTTTCGGCTTTTTTAAAAACGATAACCAATCCCGACACCGACAATCCACGGGTCAACATCAATATCAGCCACAATTGCCCCGTTAACGGTTGCATCAACATTTAACCAGGTCTTCTTGACATCCACATTCAAATACCAATTTTCTTTAACCTGGACATCAACACCTGCCTGCAAGGAAAAACCCCAACCATTATCAACATCCAAACTAGTAAAGCCAGCGCCGACATCTTCATCAAAAATAATGCTGTAATTAACACCCACACCAACATAAGGCTTAAAGCCATTGCCCATATCAAAATGATACTGCAGCATAAGATGCGGTGGAATGATGAGAAAATCTCCGACATCAGCCCCATTGATAAGTCCTGTGCCCACCACATCATGTTTGGAAATGCCAAGAACAAGCTCCAAAGCCCAATTATTGGTCAAAAAATAAGTGATATCGAGTTCAGGAACAATCCGATCATCAATATCAACACCTAATCCGGCAACATTTGTACTACTATCTGCATCAGGTAAAATAGCAATACCGCGCACACGCACCAACCATTTCCCATCTTGCTGCAAAACAGGAGTTATTTCGCTGGCAGCCAGCTTTGAAAGCGGTAAACCTCCCCCAACGGCAAACAAACCGAAACCACATAATAATATTAAACATCTAAACCAATTAATCTTCATTTCTATCTCCCTCTCTGTTCAAGAAAAAAGACTGTTAAATTTGTTTCATGAGAAAGAAAAAAAGGCTTTGAGAAATATCAAAAAAGCAATGAAAAGAATAAGAAAACCGCACCAGAACCAAAACAACAGCTAAAATTTATTCTGCCCAAATGAAATTCCATTCAAAAAATTTTAAAAGGGACACTCAATTACTTGAATGGCTCCATGATCAGTAGGTGGAACACTAAAGATAGTGTGACAATTTGTTATCTAAAAAATATAAAGAATTGGCGGGATGAGCATGGGAGACATTTTCTATTCAACCTGTTGACGAGCTAACCATCAAACCAATCTAATCATCAATAAACATACCATAATACCATATCTCTTTTATAGTTCGACCTACTTAAAACCAGCCATAAGGGGTCACACAGGCTCCAAAACCCTCTTTTTTCCCCTTTTTTAAAAAAAATACTGCGCTGCAGCATTTTTTGCTGGACATTCTGCGTTGCAGCGTATATATATTATGCATTCGCAGCATTAAGCCGCTGTCGAAATTTTAAATAAACAACGACATGCTTAATGATAGCTCGGGCAGTCTAGGAGAATTACAATGACTAAATTTCAAACACCAGATTTCACAAAAGCCTTCGAAAACCTTTTCTCTGGCGCAGATTTTACAGCTTTTAACGACGTTGTTAAAAACTCAACTGAATTCAACAGCAAATTCGGCAAAATCGCTATAGAAGCTGCTGAAAAAAATGCTCAATTGACACAAGCTTGGACAAAAGAAACTTTGAACCAACTTGAAGGTCTAACAAAAACTCAAAAAGACCCAGCTGATTACGCAAAAGTCATCACTGAATTCACAACTGAGCAAGCAAAATCAACAACAGATCGTGTTGCAGCTTTTGCTGAAGTGGCTCAAAAAGCGCAAATGGAAACCATCGAACTTTTCATGAACGCCGGCAAAGAGATCCAAGCTAAGAGTCAAACTGCTGCGAAAAAATCAACACGTAAAGTTGCTTAAATTTTAAAAATATCCTCCTCCCAAGAGACTAATGGGTGGTCCAAGATGAACTCTCAAAAGCCATCGTTAAAGGGCCACCCTTTTTTATATATATTTCTTTGGGTAAATGAACACCTCTAATACGAGAACATACATTGCACCTGCAGCAAATATTTGCCATCATGCAGCAAACTCTTGCCAGGAATAACGACAATGAAAACAGAGCGCAAAACCATTCTCATCAAACGCTATGCAAGCCGCCGGCTCTATAACACCGAAACCAGCGATTATATCACATTAGATGAAGTGGCCAATTATATTCGCGAAGGCAAAGACGTCCAAATTATAGACCGCAAAACGGGTGAAGATTTAACACGGCAATATCTTTTGCAAATCATTACCGACTATGAAAGCAAGGGTGAGAATATTCTGCCCATAAATGTTTTGATGGACATTGTGCGTTCCTATTCAGATCAAACCCAAAGCTACATCCCAGATTTCTTGTCCCAGTCCTTTGAGATGATCAAACAACAACAACAACAAGTGCTAAACTCTTTACAAAAAAACATCACCAGCACAGCCACCCCCCTCCCCAGCC
>JANQQH010000434.1 GCA_028285025.1 Hyphomicrobiaceae bacterium
AACGTCTCCCGTACGCGTAGCGCCTGGGGCAAGCCATAACTAACACAGCCCGGGCAGAGCATCTGGAATGTCTCGATCATGACGACACGCCCGCGCAGAGCCTCAAGACTAAGCGGTTCACAAGTGTTGATCCACTCAGAAGCCTCAATTTCAGGCGCCAGGTTCAAGTTTTGGCTCATACAAAACTCTCTCAGATTTGGGGCAAAAAAAGCAATACTTCCCCGCCAATTGTTCACTTTAGCCAATATAATTCATTCACATGCCCGCCAAACTCAGGGGCCCAAAACCACGTCGCGTACATGGACGCAAAATCCTCATTAATAAAATATATCGTAACACAAAAAACTGAACGCAGACACTGTCTGGATCAATGCCTACTGTGTGGTCAGCTACATGGCTCCCTTTGTCGGCATGAACCATTCAGGCATCGGCAGAGAAAATGGTATGGATGCCATCTATGAATATCTTGAGACCAAAAGTGTGTTCATCAAAGGAAAGTCCAAAATCAACAATCCATTTACGTTGCAGTAGGGACAAAAGATGAGATTGCAAGTTGTAAACTGACGACATACGAACAGTGACAAAAGCAGTCGTTCTTATCTTTCACTTAAAAGCCGTAAAATGTCTTCCTCTTTGTAACGTTTCCTAGCCATAAATCCCTCCATTCATTAATAGAGTTTTACCAAATTCAAGGCCGAGTTATAAGAGGCAAGGAAACATATAAATCTAGGTCACAATATCTTACTTTGAAACCCCGTCATTATAGTCCATCAGCTGAGGCCTCACCCTGAGGCGATAAAACAAAGAGAGCAGCGTAGCAAATACGAGTGCGAAATACATCCCCAAAACTATCCAGATTGAGACCGAATATAATATGGTTACCAAGTTGTTTAATACACCTAAGGAAGGGTCCGTAGACAGAGCCAAATAAAAAAATGCAGCTAAAAGAAGAGGGATCATTGACGATAAGATCAAAACAAAGAAAATCGTTAGAGGCCATCCAGCCCCTCTTGTAGCATCTATGAGTTTTGCCGGGCTAACCAAAAAACCGTCTTTTTCCACCGACAGTCTCGGCAAAACAAGAACAAACCGTTTGAACAGAAACGCAAAGAGAAAACTTGAAAGTATAAACGACAAAAATTCAGGCGCTTCATCAATCAGGGGAGCAACTCTGAAACCTTCTATCAACTTCACAAACAAAGCATCATATAAATAACTCACCACCCCGAACAAAAAGATATATCCCAAGTAGCGCCACTCTCTCATTTTTGGAATAAAACGAGCGCGTTCAACTAAACCAAGAACGATTTTTCGATGCCACTGAACCACTCCAGAAATCGAAACCATAAAAAGATAGAGAAAACTGAGAACCATTGCCCCAATACGAAGTTCATCTATCAAATACGACAGCCCAAACCAGTAAAAATTACCAACAATCAACGCGACCAAAAAGAAAGGCCAAAATATTTTAACCACATCCCGGATATCACGGAGCGGTGTCCAAAATGATGTAGCTATAATTGACAACATTGTCCCTCTACCAATTGGATTCATAACATCCCACTAAAGCGACAATGATCAGCCTCCACTGAGTGGTCCAACATCAAGGTTAATATAAAGCTTGGATTTGGTCTATAAGTATCCTCACTTATGGCGCTGTCAGTTTCCACAAAAATCATTGCTCATATCTCAGTTGGATCAACAGCAGACACCCCCTAAACCCAATCCCAATCCACGAGAGAAGGAAGCGAGCCTTCAGCGAGCGCCCATGGCGTCCCGCGCCAGCGGCGCCCGGCGCTGAGCGCCGCCTGTCGGAGGGCCCGCCGCCTTAGCGGCGGAATAGCCCGTAAGACAAAAAGAACCTGGGGCTGGCCCGCACCAGCGCGGTTGCTGGTGGGCAAACTAAAGCGCCACGAAAAAACACCCACAGAGAGCGCTAGCGAACGAGGACGCGCAAACGTAAAAACCCTTCCGCCCCATACTCACGCACAGAGCATAGTAAACCAACTGAGTTTTCGAAAATTCTACAAAATATGGGTGGCTGGGGCGGAAGGACTCGAACCTTCAGTCTTCGGCACCAAAGCCGCTGCCTTACCATTTGGCCACGCCCCAAAAAGAAAAGTGGTGATCCTTGAAAGAAGGCCAAAGGATAGCGATTTCTCTCAGCCGATACAAGGAAGAAAAGAGTGATACCCGGTTTTATAAAATTTGCAAGAGGGAATGGTCAAAATTTTTGTGATTTTTGCTGATAAAGGATAAAGTAGAGGTTTAAAAAAGAGTAATATGCTCTATGACACTGTCAAACCGATGGCACAAGAAACAATGCACCACAAACAGCAAAACTTATTAAGAAGTAAAAGCCTGGCAGCCTTCTGCCTGTTGATGATGGTTGGGGCCTGTCTTCCCACCATTTTAAAAGCCGCGCCTGAAAACCGGCCCTATGACGCCAATCTCCTAAGATTGTCTGAAATTCTAGGGGCTGTGCATTACTTGCGTGCGCTTTGCGGCATTGACGATCAGCAGGTCTGGCGCAAACAAATGGAAAATTTGCTGGCCGCAGAAGGGGGCACAGTTTCACGCAAATCAAAGCTCACCAAAAGCTTTAATAAGGGCTATAAAAGCTTTCAACGTACATACCGCGTGTGCACCCCATCAGCAAAAGTTGCGATTGACCATTTCCTGGATGAAGGCATTGAAATCACGAGCAAATTGGTTACCACGAACAATTAACTTTGCTTGCTAACCAGGAAAAGTAACCACCTTCATTTGCTAATTTACCTTTTGGTGAAGTTCAGCTTCCCAAGCTATGAGCCCGCCTTT
>JANQQH010000453.1 GCA_028285025.1 Hyphomicrobiaceae bacterium
TCATATTATTAAATGATTGCTTGTTAATTCTGCTGCTTTTAGAAAATATTTTCTACAAAAAAACGCCCCCTTTTTTAAAGGAGGCGTTTTCTACTACAAAAAAATAGCTTTGAAGACGTTTATTTGCGTTTCATTTTTCCCAAAACCGGTGCCCACTTTTGGGTGAAACGCTCTAGTCCTTATCATCCTGAACAATTTCTTCACCAGTTTCCTGGTCAACCACTTTCATGGACAGGCGCACTTTGCCGCGATCATCAAAGCCAACCAGTTTTACAAACACTTCCTGGCCTTCTTTAACCACATCGCCAACGGTTTTGGGGCGAAACTCACTGGTCAGTTGTGAGATGTGCACCAAACCGTCTTTGGCGCCAAAGAAGTTCACAAAGGCGCCAAAGTCGACAACCTTGACGACCTTGCCTTTGTAAATCACGCCTTCTTCTGGCTCGTCTGTGATTTCTTTGATCATGGTGAGCGCTTTGTTGATGCTATCAGAATTTGCAGCGGCCACTTTGATGATGCCATCATCATTGATGTCCACTTTGGCTCCTGATTCTTCAACGATGGAGCGGATGACGCTGCCACCCTGGCCGATTACTTCTCTGATTTTATCGGTTGGGATGGTGATGGTTTCAATGCGCGGGGCATGTTCACCAACTTCATCACGGGCGCCATCAAGGGCTTTGTTCATCTCACCCAAAATGTGCAAGCGGCCGTCTTGGGCTTGGTTTAACGCCACTTCCATAATTTCTTTGGTGATGCCAGTAATTTTAATGTCCATTTGCAAAGAGGTGATGCCGTCTTTGGTCCCGGCCACTTTAAAGTCCATATCACCAAGGTGATCTTCATCGCCTAGAATGTCAGACAGAACGGCGAACTCATCACCTTCTTTAATCAATCCCATGGCAATACCAGCAACAGGTTTTTTCAAAGGCACACCAGCGTCCATTAAGGATAAAGAGGTGCCGCAAACGGTTGCCATTGAAGACGAGCCGTTTGACTCTGTGATTTCAGAGACCACACGCAAGGTGTAAGGGAACTCTTCTTTTTCTGGCAACATTGGGTGAATGGCGCGCCAGGCCAATTTGCCGTGGCCAATTTCGCGCCGCCCAGTAAAGCCTGTGCGGCCAACTTCGCCAACGGAGTAAGGCGGGAAGTTGTAATGCAGCAGGAAGTTTTCTTTGTAGGTCCCTTCCAAGCTGTCAACGAATTGCTCGTCTTCGCCTGTGCCTAACGTTGCCACAACAAGGGCTTGGGTTTCACCGCGGGTAAACAGGGCGCTACCATGAGTACGCGGTAAGACGCCAACTTCACTTTTAATGGGGCGCACTGTTGTGAGATCACGGCCATCGATACGTTTGCTGGTCTCTAGAATAGAGCCGCGCACAATGTCTGATTCAAGTGATTTAAACACTGAGCCCAACAGCACGGCTTCTGTGCCGTCATCTTCTTCAGGCATGAGCTCTTCAAATACTTTATCTTTTAGCTCAGCAATGGCCGTTTGGCGTTCTGCTTTATCCGCGATTTTGTAGGCGGCGATGAGGCCGTCTTTGGCCATTTCAGCCACTTTATCTGTGTATTTTGACTTATCAACTTCAACCAGATCCCATGGCTCTTTGGCCGCCTTTTCTGCCAGTTTGATGATGGCATCAATTATTGGCGCGCAAGCGTCATGGCCAAAGTTGACCGCGCCCAGCATCACGTCTTCAGGTAATTCTTGGGCCTCAGATTCCACCATAAGCACAGCGTCTTGGGTGCCGGCCACAACCAAATCAAGATTGGTATCTTCCATTTGATCAACGGTTGGGTTGAGCACATACTCACCGTCAATGTAACCAACACGGGCACCGCCAATTGGGCCCATGAAAGGAACACCTGACAGGGTCAGCGCGGCAGAGGCTGCCACCATGGCAAGCACATCCGGGTCGTTCTCCATATCGTGGGAGAGAACAGTGATGATCACTTGGGTTTCGTTTTTAAACCCGCTGGCAAATAGCGGGCGGATGGGGCGATCGATGAGGCGAGAGACCAATGTCTCTTTTTCACTTGGGCGCCCTTCGCGTTTAAAATAACCGCCTGGGATTTTACCGGCGGCATATGCTTTTTCTTGGTAATTTACGGTGAGGGGGAAAAAATCAATCCCTGGCTTTACAGAGCGAGCGGCAACCACTGTTGCCAGCACTGATGTTTCGCCATATTGCGCCAACACGGAGCCATGGGCTTGGCGGGCAACACGTCCTGTTTCTAGTTTTAAAGGCCGTCCGCCCCATTCAATTTCTACCGTTTCAATATTAAACATTTTATTTCTCTTCGTAACGTTCGTGGGGCTTTTATTCTATCGCCCCTTTTGGCCACCTGGCCCTTCCAGATGGCAGGGTTTTCTTAACGCCTTACTGTGACGTTAAGACATTTCGTATATTCATTTTTTACAAAAAAAGGGGCAAGGTGCTTTTTGACCACCTTGCGCCCTTTTTTAAAACTTTCATCCGCTAGAGCATGTCGCTTTGTTTTAAATTCACTCGTCATGCTCTATCTCTTTGTTGAAGCGTGTCTTTCTTGGCGCTTTAGGTTGCCCACCAGCAACCGCGCTATTTCACAAAACCGGTATCCACTTTTGTGCGACACGCTCTAAACAATTAGCGGCGAATGCCCAGGCGCTTAATTAAGTCCTGATAGCGGGCATCGTCATTGGCTTTTACATAATCAAGTAACCGGCGGCGCTGGCTTACCATTTTAAGCAAACCGCGACGGGAGTGGTTGTCTTTTTTATGAGATTTAAAGTGGCCAGTTAAGTTGTTGATCCGTTCAGTCAGAATGGCAACTTGTACCTCTGGTGAGCCGGAGTCATCTGGCTTAATGGCGTATTCTTTAATCAATTCTTGCTTGCGAGAAGCTGAAACCGACATCGTGTTCTCCTTAAGTTTTATATTTAAAAAGCCAAACAACACTCACAAATTAAAAACCCGCTTTGGCTTGAAGGTGCCTTTGGCAACCTGACCAAGCGCAACGACTTTTTTGCTTTGCATGGTGTATGCTGGCCCATTTGTTGTTGGGATATCTTTTTGCGTGAGCAGAATAGATTGGCCCAATTTGAGCTGAGTGGCTTGCGCCTCACTTATGGCCAGCGCCGGGATGTCGTCCAGCGCGGTCTCAATGGGGTGCAAATGCCGCCTTAGCTCTGGTGCAAGTGCTTGGCTTTTCTTCGGGGAAAAAGTCTCGCAAACGTCCAGAGTCTGAGGCAGTGCCTGGTCAGCGAGCGCACTATGGCTCAACTCTTTCAGTTTTTCCAGTGAAATCGACATTTCTTCGTTAAAAGGCCCCGTCGAGGTCCGATGTAATCTAGATATATGCCCTAAACAGCCTAATTCGCGGCCCATATCGCGGCCCAATACACGAATATAGGTGCCTTTTGAGCAGATGGCTTCAAATTCTGCTTCCTCATCATTGGGGGCGTTTATCATTTCCAAGCGTTCAATGATAACGGGCCGCGGTGTTAAATCGACCTCTTTTCCAGCCCGGGCCAGGTCATAGGCGCGCTCGCCATTGATTTTTATGGCTGAAAAGGCCGGTGGGGTTTGCAAGATCGTGCCGGTGAAGTCTGGCAAAATGTCTGTAATCTCTTGCGAACTTGGACGTTTTAAGCTGGTTGAGGTGACC
>JANQQH010000469.1 GCA_028285025.1 Hyphomicrobiaceae bacterium
TTCTCTAGACATCCAGAACGCTAAGGAAACTTACGACGCCTCATAAGCCCTAACTCGCAATCTTGGAGCCCCCCTTGACCCACAGAATGATAAAATCAAATTTTGATAACTCATGAATACACCTTCAAAAAGAGGAACATTCACCTTTAAGAACAAATAAACAAAACAAACCTAAAAATTGCGCCGTTTAAAAACGATCTTCTCTTCTCCAAAGGCTCTGTTTTTGAACATCATTTACTCTTTTAATTACTTTTAGAAACAAGGATCTAACGCCCTCATCTCCCAAAACAAAAAGTTAACAAAAGCTTAAAAATAACAGCCTGCAGCTTTATTGTTGTTTAAACATACCTAGACACATCCAAATTAACAAATCACGGTTTCTTACAATCTGTTACCAACATTAAAACATTGATATTAAATGTTATTTTGAAAATTTTTCACATATTACTCACAAAATCTTACAAAAAGCACGCACCAGCCTACACAAGTGAATCGTGTAAACGACTTTGACGCCACAACAAGATATAAAAATTTTAAAATTACAAAGCCCACAATGCACAAAAGCCATCGATTCTCATCAAAAACGAAGGTACCCAAAATGGCAGCCCAATGAACCCCACCAAAAAACAGGTAATGTATGAGTTGACAGTCTAGGCTCAGGACCTATTAACCCTATGGGTTCTGCGCTGTATAATATCTCTCTGAGCAGGCCGAAAGATCCAGCAAATAGGTTTTATTTTCAAGCCTTTCGAAAACCCTCAGAAAGACGTTATACAACGCCCGCTAAGGTTACCTTAGAAGAGCGCAGAATACATAGGGTTAATAGGTCCTGAGCCTAGTTTTTGTTATTTTTTAAAAAAGGAGGAATATCGGCAATCGGTTCATCTTCATCCGCCACTGGGTCAAACTCTGATGTAGCTTTGGGAACCTCGATTGTAGGATACCGTTCTTGGTGCTTATCGTTACGATGAACAACCTCTTCACGATATCCAGCTGTCTCCCGCTGGCCATCCAAACATGGGTCAGAAAAGTCTTGTCGCCCCCGTTCACCGGTTCGTACAGGAATTGGTGACGGCGCAGGCGGGCGTTGGCCATAACCATCAACCATAGGTGGTTGGGCACGATTATCACCTTCAGCCAAAGATGCTTCATCACCTTGATACACTTCCTGTCTAGATAATGAAGAGCTATCAGGCTCTTCTTTATCCCGATTTCGCCCAGTGAAGCGGTCAAAAAAACCACTCTTTTTCTTTTGCTCAACAGGCACATCAGCCGCTCTTTGTTCTTGGTACGCCCGAAGCTGATTTTGCCCTGTAACGGGCAATTCATCCACCCGCGGCATACGGCGCACAGGGCGTTGAACAGCTTGAGGGGCTCTAGCAACAAACGAACGCCCTTGAGCAAGCTCATCTGGGGGCCCCATCTGCTGCCCACGATCACCAAAACCAATCTGATCACCTGACTCACCGCGCACATTATCAGACATAAACCGCGGCGGCCTATTCTTAATCTGAACTTGCCCCTTACCGTGTGCATCCCCTTTATCGTCTGAAGGCAGTTGCCCACCAACACCCACATCTACACCAGGACGATCAGGTCGAGAAAGATCATCCTGAATTGAATGTTGCCCTGGTCGCTTTTGCCCAGGCACCCTCATATCTTGATGTTCAAGTTCTTTTAATCGGTCATTTAATCCAGAAGCTGATTCTCTCAAGCCCTCTTTTTCTAACCTGGTATCTTGCTCCATGCGCGCCCGGTCAGCCTCTTCATGCATGGATTTGGGATGAGCATGATTTAAACCAGAGGCCACAAGCGAAACCCGTAAATGACCTTGCAAATGATCATCAAAGGTTGCCCCAACAATAATATTAGCATCAGGATCAACTTCACGCCGGATCCGGCTGGCAACTTCATCAACTTCAAATAAAGTCATATCTGGTCCACCAGAAATTGAAATGAGCAGGCCTTTAGCCCCAGCCAATGAAATATCA
Organism: Hyphomicrobiaceae bacterium; assembly: GCA_028285025.1. Classification (GTDB taxonomy): domain Bacteria; phylum Pseudomonadota; class Alphaproteobacteria; order Rhizobiales; family HXMU1428-3; genus HXMU1428-3. Next base: position 1,992 of record JANQQH010000469.1, read on the forward strand.
TCAATCAAAGGATTAGAAATGGCCTCCTCTGCTGCCTTTTCCGCCCGGTTCTCTCCATGAGCTAACCCCGTGCCCATAACCGCCGCGCCCATTTCAGTAATCACGGTCTTAACGTCGGCAAAGTCCAGGTTAATCAACCCTTCTTTCATAATCAGGTCGGTCACACAAGAAACACCTGAATTCAACACCTGATCAGCCAAGCGAAAACTATCGGCAAAGGTTGTCTGCTCATTTGCCAAGCGAAATAAGTTCTGATTGGGAATAACAATCATGGTATCAACATGCTTGCGCAATTGTTCAATACCCGCCTCTGCAATGCGCATCCGGCGGCGTCCTTCAAAATGAAATGGCTTGGTCACAACCGCAACGGTCAAAACACCCATATCCTGGGCAACCCGTGCCACAACAGGGGCCGCCCCGGTCCCTGTACCACCGCCCATGCCGCAAGCGACAAACACCATATTTGCCCCTTCAAGCAATTGGCGCATTTCATCCAAAACTTCCTCAGCCGCCCCTTCGCCAATTTCAGGGTTCGAGCCAGCCCCAAGCCCTTCAGTTAAATTAGCACCCAACTGAAAACGAACATCCGCGCCGGACATAGAAAGCGCTTGCGCATCGGTGTTGGCCGCAACAAACTCCACCCCTTGCAAGCCAGATGCAATCATATTGTTGACCGCATTGCCACCAGCACCGCCCACACCCATAACAATGATACGCGGTCTTAGCTCATGAAATTGATGGGTATTTGAATTCATCCTATTCCCCGCTTCTATTAGAGCGTTTCACCCAAAAGTGGGCGCCGGTTTTGGGGACAATTGATACGCCTCAAGAAAAAGCACATTCCACCCAAAAGTAGGCACCGGTTTTACACAAAATGAAACGCTAAAAGTAAGCATTTGATTAATTTAACTGATTCGCAAGGCAAAGCCCTAAACAGAAATAAAGCAGTCCCGAAACGGGCTCACCTCAGCCCCAAAATAACAACCCGCTAATGTTTAAAAACTTTCCTTCAACCAAGCCCCCATGCGCGCCCAATAGCCCCCTTGATGCAACCGGCGCGCCTGCTTAAACAAGCCTTCATCTGCCAAATCATAGCTCAAAAGCCCCTCAAACAGGCCTATTGAGCTGGCAAAAGCCGGGCTTAACATTTCTTTTGGCAATCCCTCAACCGCAGGCGGCGCCCCAATACGCACAGGTTTATCAAAAATTTCAGAGGCAAATTCACCAATACCGGTTAATTGGCTTCCCCCACCGGTTAGAATCATCCTTTGCCCAGAATGAGCGCCAAATCCGCTATTATTAAGGCGTTCCATCACCAATGTTAAAATTTGTTGCACCCGCGGGCGAATAATATCAGACAGTTGCTCATGCGAAATTTGCCCTTGTCCCACATTGCCCTCACCAACAATCGAATAAACAATATCACGCCCACGCTCTTGCCCGCCTTGCCCGGTTTGAGAGGCAAAGGCAGACCCGTAAAGCACTTTGATACGCTCCGCCTCTTGCAACGGACAATTCAAACTTTGCGCAATTTCATAAGAAATTAAATCCCCGCCAATCGCCAGCGCATCTGAATGGACAAAATACCCATTGGCAAACAAAGCCAATTTTGTCGTACCCCCGCCAATATCGATAACCGTTGTGCCAAGTTCAATCTCACTGGCATCAGCCACTGCCAAGGCACTCATATAAGAACACGCCATCATCCGGCTGGCACGCAAATGGCACCGATCAAGCAATAGCGCAATATTTTTTAACGGAGCCACATCAGCGGTCACAGCATGCAAATCCAGCTCTAACAAATCACCAACCAAATTTAAGGGATCAACCACCCCTGTCACATCATCTAAGGCAAACCCAAGCGGCATAAGGTGCAAAACCGCACGCCCATCATCACCGGCATAATCACGCCCGGCAATCATTACCTCATCAATATGAGACTGTTTCACCGCGCCGCCAGAAAGCCCCACAGAGGTCGAAAAGTTAAGCGACTGCAGCCGCCCACAAGAAACGGCAACCACCAAATTTTCAACCTGTTCACCGGCTTGTTTTTCAGCCTGGGCCACAACATCTCGCACAGCCAGCTCAGCAGCGTCCAAGTCAACCAAAACGCCAGCCTTCATACCGCGTGCTCTTTGATGGCCAATGCCAACCACTCTCAATAGCGCACCAAGCGGTGCGTCTTCATCATGAGGTTCTTGAACCCACTCACCAATCAAACAGGTAAATTTACTCGTGCCAAGATCCAACACTGTGACACGAGATCCAACCGTTGTGGTTTGTTTTGACCGTTGAAACACCCTTTAAGTTCCCCGCTTTAGCACAATCCAACCGCTTCTAAACCAAGATGGGAAAAATCGTGCATTAAAAAATCCAGAGCATCTAATTGTTTCAACTCAAATAGATTATGCTCTCGTACACACGCTCACAACGAAAGTGAGCAATTTGGCCAAAAAATCTTAAAAATAAAAAGTGAAAAGGTACCCGGCCTATTTATTTGAAAACAAAAGAAAAACGAAATCTCTACACAACAACAGATTTAAAGAATCACCTTGTAAGTTTACCCTTTACCTCAAGATCCTCAAGTGTTGATAGAATTTCCAACTTCCGCCCCTTTTTAGGCCTTATTGTGACCCTGTCAGAAAGGCGAAGATCAATAAGTGATAAGTCTCTTGATAAAAGATTATATTGCACATTAAGCGCTCTTAACCGGCTTAACCCCCGGCCAATTTGTTTTTCAGGCAAGTAAATTTGCATCCCATCTTTTAAAATCAAGGTCCATCTGCGCTCATCAACCCGCTTATAACGCACAAAAAGCGGCACCAAATCATCAAACTTTTCCACCACTGATTTCAAAACAAAGGCCTGTTTGGGCGCACCTGCCCCTTCAAACAAAGGCAAAGTCAAATCATCTTCTTTGCTGGTCAGCTCAATCATCACCCCGTCTTTGTCAAACAAATAGCGCCCCTCTTTGCTCAACCAACGCCCTATTGCAACCCGCTCAGTCACATAAATATTAAGCGCATAAGGAAACACCCGCTCAACCACGGCCTGTTTAACCCATGGCAAGGTCTCAATATCACGTTGCACTTGTGCGCTATCCAAAGACAGTAAAGAGCGATCCCATATGGCACCTAACTTCTCAATAATGTGCTTTTCTGGCGTTTGTTGATGGCCAACAATATGCACTTGCTCAATAGGAAAGCTCACAAAAGAAAACGTCTTTTGGCCAAGATCGTAAAATTCATGCCAAACGTGAGCGATAGAAGACGCATGACGTTGAAAACCAATAAACAATCCAAGCCCGCACAACACAAAAAGACCAGTCACAGGAAGCCAAAGCGAGCGTTTTTTGGACCGTTTAGATGTTGTTTTTTGAGACCCAGATAAAACCTGAAATTCTTGCGCAACCTCTTCTTTAACGTAACAACCAATAGACGGCACCACCTGAGATTGATCACAATCATCAAGGGTTACCTGTCCTTTTGGGGTCCTCGATTGCAAGATGCATCCTCCACAATCCAACGCACTAATTCGTTAAAACTCCAACCAGCTTTTTCAGCCATTTCAGGCACAAGCGAAGTGGTTGTCATACCAGGCTGAGTGTTCACCTCTAAAAACACCAACCGCTCATTTTCTGGGTCAAAGCGAAAATCAGCACGGCTCACACCGCGGCACCCAAGAGCCCGATGTGCCGCTAATGTCCATTTCTGTACGAATTGGTAAATATTTGGTGAAATTTGGGCCGGTATAATATGTTCAGAGCCACCCGTTTCATATTTGGCCTCATAATTATAAAACTCATGCGACCCGGCGGGGCGAATTTCGACCACATCAAGCGCCCTGGAGCCCAAAACCGCACAGGTCAACTCTAAACCGGGCGCAAATTCTTCCAATAACAACTCATCTGATTCAGACCCAGCTGCTAAAATTTCAGTCCCAGGCGGCGCTTCAGCCTCTTCAGGCACAATGAAAATACCAAAACTAGACCCATCAGAAATCGGCTTTAAAACATAAGGAGGCTCCATCATATGCCCCAGTGCGGCTTCAGCACGCGTAACCACCTTATCATTGGCAACAGTTATACCGATTTCCTTTAACAGCTTCTTTGTCATCAGTTTATTCATAGCAATGGAAGAAGCCATAACCCCTGAATGAGTATAAGGGATCTTTAAAATCTCTAACAATCCCTGGATAGAACCATCCTCACCATAAGGCCCATGCAAAGCATTAAAACAAACATCAGGCTTTAGCTCTGCCAAGTGAGCGGCAACATCGCGGCTAACGTCAAGTTCGCTAACTTCAAACCCTTCTTCTCTCAAAGCATTTGCACACGCTTTACCGCTGTTTAAGCTCACTTCACGTTCTTCAGACCAACCGCCCATAAGCACGCAAACATGCTGTCCATCTCTAATCATTGCGCCAAATCTTCTCCCATCACATCTGCAATGCCAAGCCGCTTAATCTCCCATTCAAGCCGCACACCACTGCTCTCAAACACTCTCTTGCGCACCGTCTCTCCAAGCCGCTCAATATCAGTGCCTGTCGCCTCACCCTCATTGATTAAAAAATTACAATGCTTACGCGAAACCCGTGCACCGCCGATTGCCAAGCCACGGCACCCAGCCTCATCAATCAATTTCCAAGAACTGGCCCCGGGTGGATTTTTAAATGTGCTACCCCCAGTGCGCTCTTTAACCGGCTGCTTTTCTTCCCTGTAATCCACCACTTCCTTGTTAGCAGCCTCAATCTCATCAGGAGCACCCGGCTTGCCTTGAAAAACCGCACTTGTAAACACAAAATTATACGGCAAATCACAATGCCGATAAGAATGGCCCATATCTTTGGCGCTAAAGGTATGAATATTGCCCTGATAATCAACCGCCCGCGCTTCGACCAGAAAATCACAAGTTTCGCCTCCATGGGCACCTGCATTCATCCGCAACGCCCCCCCAATAGAGCCAGGAATACCGCGATAAAAACTAAGGCCAGCAATGCCGTGTTCAGCAGCGGCACGCGCCAGTTTCATATCAGGCACAGCTGTTCCAACACGTATTTTATGTCCCTCAAGCGGCTCAATCTGATTAAATCCGCGCCCTAAGCGAATAACTATGCCCGGGATCCCACCATCTCTCACCAACAAATTGGACCCCAACCCAATCACAGTAATCGGCAACGCTTCAGGCAAATCAACCGGTCTATTTTTGAAGAAATAAGCAAGATCAGCTTCATCTTGTGGGGTAAATAACAGTTGCGCAGGGCCACCAACACGAAACCAGGTGATGTCAGACATCAAAGCATTGACCTTTAATCGCCCACGCAACTCTGGCAAAGCTTGTGCAAAAGCCTGCCCGTAATCTTCAAACCCCATACCTAAATCCACCTTTATTTGATCTTTCTAAAAAGACAACAGTTAAAACTAACCATTTTAAGGAAACAAAACGTTTACAGGCACACGTCCGAGAAAAATTCGATAAAATTATGCTGCCACTTGTCGCAAAGCCCCTGGCAATTGGTTCATCCATTGAGAAATACTGCCAGCGCCCAAACCAATCACCAAATCACCCGGCCCTGCCAATTTGCGAATAAGAGGCACCAAGTCCTCAGCAGTTTCAATATAATGCAAATCTTTGCCAAGAGCGACGATACCAGCCCCTAACGATCGATGGTCAAACCCTTCAAGAGGCTGCTCACCAGCAGCAAAAACAGGTGCCATAATCACAATATCAGCCGGCTCAAAACAGGTTTTAAACTCTTCAAAATGGCACTGCAACCGTGAATAACGATGCGGCTGCATAATCGCAATCACCTTGCCCTTTGCGCTTCTTTTAGCCGCTTCTAGTACAGCAGCAATCTCAACCGGGTGATGGGCATAATCATCATAAAACGCCACATCCCCTAAAGACCCCACAAGGCTAAAGCGTCGTTTCACCCCGCCAAATTGCGCCAAGCCCTGTTTAATGGCATCCCTGTCAACGCCAATTTCATGAGCAACCGCAATAGCAGCCAGGGCATTCAAAGCATTATAAAGCCCCGGCATTGGCAACTGAAAACCTGGCAACTCTCGCGCCCCACCGCGCATGGCATCTGAAAAATGCACATCAAATGTCACGTGCCCTGCCCCTGGTTGGCAATTGACCAACCTGACATCACAAGCCTCATCTTGCCCATATGTCAGCAATCGCTTACAAGACAGCTTGGAGGAAGACCGCACATCCTCAACAAGCTCTTTGACCACCGGATGGTCAATGCCGGCCAAAGCAAAGCCATAAAACGGGATTTGAGAAATAAATTGCGCAAACGCCCGCTTGACCCCATCAAAATCGCCATAATGCTCCATATGTTCAGGGTCAATATTGGTAATCACCCCAATCTGGCTAGGCAATTTTAAAAAACTACCATCAGATTCATCAGCCTCAGCCACCAACCATTCGCCTTGGCCCACACGTGCGTTCGAACCAAAAGCCTCAATAATCCCACCATTAATCACCGTTGGATCAACACCGCCTGCATGGAGAACACTGGCCAACAGCGAGGTTGTCGTGGTTTTGCCATGAGTGCCAGCAATGGCAATTGAAGCTTTCAAACGCATCAGCTCAGCCAACATCTCAGCGCGCAGTACGATTGGAATACCAGCGGCCCGTGCAGCCACCAATTCAGGGTTATCATGCGAAATAG
>JANQQH010000478.1 GCA_028285025.1 Hyphomicrobiaceae bacterium
ATTTGCCACCCAGTCTGTGCGCCCCATCCAGTCATTAAGAACTTTTGCATTGACATCTGCACGTGCTTGCATGGCGCTGAGGCCACCAATTTGTTCGGCCCATTGCAAACCATCGACATAGTCTTCCAACGCCAACATTGACGGGGTATTGATGGTCGCCCCTTCAAAAATGCCTTTAATGAGTTTGCCGCCTTTGGTCAGACGAAAGATTTTCGGCATTGGCCAAGCTGGTGTGTAGCTTTCTAAGCGCTCAACAGCGCGCGGTGATAAAACCAACATGCCGTGCTGACCTTCCCCGCCCATGACCTTTTGCCAGGAAAAGGTCAACACATCGACTTTGTCCCAGGCGATGTCTTGGGCAAAAACGGCAGAGGTGGCGTCAACCAGCATTAGTCCTTCTCGGTCACCGGCAATCCAGTCTCCATTGGGCACTTTCACGCCAGAGGTGGTGCCATTCCAGGTGAAGACCACATCGCGGGTAAAATCAACGGTGCTCAGATCTGGTAAGTCACCATAGCTGGCCTCCAAAACTCGCACATCGTCAAGTTTTAGTTGTTTGGTGATGTCAGTGACCCAACCCTTGCCAAAGCTTTCCCAGGCCAACACATCAACACCGCGCTCCCCCAGGAGTGACCACATCGCTGCTTCAAATGCGCCTGTGTCAGAGGCGGGCATAATGCCGACCAAATAGTCTTCAGGGATGCCCAAAATCTGCTTGGTTTTGTCAATCGCTAATTTAAGACGTGCTTTGCCAACGCCAGAGCGGTGAGAGCGCCCGAGGACTGCATCTTTTAAAGCTTCAAGAGAGTAACCTGGCCGTTTTGAACAAGGGCCAGATGAGAAATGCGCGTTGTCCGGGCGCGCTGCCGGTTTATTTAGATCTGTCATGATCTATCCTTCCAGATAGTTGCCTCTCGTTGGGGAGAGGTGTCCCACCTGTGCGTTTATGTGAATTGGAAGGAGAAGTCAATAGATCAAAAGGTGCAAGGGTATAAAAAAACTAATTATTTCTTTGGCTGCTTTGAGGTTTTATAAAATTAAGACATAAAAAAAGGCAGGTTAAAAAAACCTGCCTTTAGAAAAATTTTTATTTGATCTTATTTATATGGCTCATAGCTAGGTTCACAATCTCTTAGGCAGCCAAGCTGATAACGTAGACCAACGCGCAATTCATGCGCTTCAAGATCCTCAACTTCAAAAGAACGGCCAGGAATTTTGCTATCACCAAAGCTTGCATCCCCCATATTTAGATAACGATATCCAATGTCAAGCTTCCAATTCGCACGTAGGTCAATGTCAACACCAGCCATAAGTGCCCAGGCAAATGTTGTATCTGAATCATCTGAATCTTCACCATCCATAGATAGTGCGGCAAAACCAACACCAACACCTACATAAGGCGTAATACGGTGGCCCATATCAAGATCGTAATAAAAGTTTGCCAGACCAACCAGCGCGTCCATTTCACCTGTAAATTGGTTCGTTGGGACAGTAGCGGAATCTAATTGAGCAAAAATGTCTGTTTCAGTTCTGTAATCCAATGTGAAATCCACACGGAAACCACGCATTAGATTATAACCTATACCAGCACCAAAATTAAAACTATCATCGATATCTTCTAGAATGAATTTAGCCGCATTTGAATCTGTCATGGTGTAATCATCATAAAATGTTCCACCGATGTCACCGCGCAAGTACCAGCCACGCTGATGATCAGAAACTTCCAGATATGCATCATCTTTGATGCTACCTCGGTAGTCATCAAAATCGGCAGCACCAGCGCTTGTTCCTGTTAGCACCAACATAAGGGCGCCGATCAAGCTTGCCTTACATTTACTCATAGTATTTCCCCTTTAGATTAATGCCAACTGAACTGTGGCTACCCCCTGCACTCAATGAAACGAGTGCAGTTCTCTTAAAGGACTATTACGGAGAATCGTTAAAAGAGGCTTAACATAAATGTTTCAAAGCCCTTGAATTTATTAACAAATAATTAATTCCAGAAGAGCTTTGAAGTCATACTCACAGATTTAGAAAAAGTAAGCTTAAAAATATATTGGTAAGTCAATACGGTACTTATGCAAATGATTATATCGCGTTTATTTATACGGCTTTGAGCACGTCCACAATGTCTGAGACAACATCTTCGACCAAACCTTTATCATCACCTTCTGCCATCACACGAATTAAGGGTTCAGTGCCTGAGGGGCGGATAACAAGGCGCCCTTTTTTACCAAGACGAGATTCGCCATCTTTAATCGCCTCAATAACAGAAACCTCCTCAAGCGGGGTACCAGAATTAAAGCGAACATTTTGCAAGAGCTGCGGAATAGGCTCAAACTGCGAGCAAACTTCGCTCACAGGCTTACCAGAAGACACCACCACCGCTAAAACTTGCAAGGCAGAAACAAGTCCATCACCGGTTGTTGAAAAATCTGTCAGAACAATATGGCCAGATTGCTCACCGCCAACATTGAACCCATGCTCTCGCATATGCTCAACAACATACCGGTCTCCAACAGGTGTGCGAACAAGTTTAAGGCCTTCACTTGTTAAAAAGCGCTCAAAGCCCAGGTTAGACATTACGGTGGCCACAACGCCGCCAGCTTGTAACTTTCCTTGATCATTCCAGGATTTGGCAATGACTGCCATTAATTGGTCACCATCTACTAAGCGGCCTTTTTCATCAACAATCACCACACGGTCCGCGTCACCATCCAGTGCAATGCCAATATCAGCCCGCATCTCTTTGACTTTTTCACAAAGTGCCTCAGGAGACGTGGAACCGCAGCCTTCATTGATATTGGTGCCGTTTGGATTAACCCCAATGGTGATCACTTCCGCCCCGAGTTCCCAAAGGGCAAGTGGTGCTACTTTATAGGCGGCCCCATGAGCACAATCGATCACAATACGCAAATCCTCAAAACGCATATTCCGAGGCAGGCTGCGTTTTGCCGCTTCAATATAGCGATCACGAGAGCTTTCAATGCGCTTGGCGCGCCCAATTGTTTGAGGGCGCGCTAACAAACTATCACTATCTCCAGCAACCAATTGCGTGATTTTGGCTTCTTGCTCATCTGATAGTTTATAACCATCGGGGCCGAAAATTTTTATTCCATTATCGCAAAACTCATTATGAGAGGCTGAAATCATCACGCCTAAATCTGCGCGCATGGACCGTGTGAGCATAGCAACGCCAGGGGTTGGCACAGGGCCCAATTGGAAAACATCCATACCAACCGCTGTAAACCCTGAAATCAAGGCCGATTCAATCATGTAGCCTGAAAGACGGGTATCCTTGCCGATCACCACCCGATGGCGATGATCTCCATTACGAAACATGCACCCGGCTGCCATGCCAATTCTCAAGGCAATTTCTGATGTCATAGGGAATTGATTTGCGCGCCCACGCACCCCATCTGTTCCAAATATTTTTTGTCCCATTGGGCGTCAAACTCCCTCTTTAAGAAAATAAAACCATTTTGCAAAAACTGGCTTTAGACCCACTAAATGTACATATTATTTACGTAAAAAAAGCAGCAATTTCCATTCCCCATTTAGTTAGCCACTTCAAATCTGAACAACAAATTTTACAATAGTTAAAATCAGGATAGCCCCCAAAAAGAAATTTATATTGTCCTTAATAGCCCCCTTGTTACCACTTTTACCTTATCCGGCCCATATTGCCAGAGCTTGGCGCGTGGCAGAAACATCGTGCACACGCACTAGCTGGGTGCCTTGTGCAACCCCTTTTAAAGCAGCCGCCAGTGAACCTGCTAACCTTTGCTCAACCGGTTCATTTTGAGAAAGTGCAGCTATGAACCTTTTGCGAGACGCACCTAACATTAAGGGTACCCCAAGCCCATGAAACAAGCTCATGCCTGTCATCAATTCTAGATTATGCGCCAGGGTTTTGCCAAATCCAATCCCAGGGTCGACAACCAATAGATCCTTAGAGATCCCTGCCTGGACGGCCCGCTCAATGCGTATCTTTAGATAGTCATACACTTCCAGCAGGCAATGATCATAATGGGGGTCATCTTGCATGCTTTGAGGTGTGCCTTGAGCGTGCATTAAAACCACCGGCACCTTTAAATCTGCTGCCATTGACAGAGCCTCTTGGTCATAGCTTAACGCAGAGACATCGTTAATCATGGTAGCGCCTGCCTGGACCGCCTGCTTCATCACCTTGGCTTTACGTGTGTCGATGGAAATCACCACATCACTTTTTTCACGTAAAGCCTTGATCACGGGTATGACACGCTCAAGCTCTTCTTGAACCGGCACCTCTTCCGCTCCTGGCCGCGTGCTTTCCCCGCCAATATCAAGAATAGAGGCGCCTTGTGCCACAAGGTCCATGCCATGGGTGACAGCTTGGTCAGGATTTATGAATTTTCCACCATCGGAAAAACTATCTGGGGTTACATTAACGATGCCCATAATGTGTGGGCGATCCATTGCAAGCCCGGCGATGGGGGCACGCACTGTGCAAAGGTTTTCAAAAGAACTGAGAGGCTTATCTTGTCCCTCTTTAATGGATCTTACCAGCGATGTAACAGTCCCGTTTTCAAGGGTAAGTTGCTCAAGTTGGCCAAAGCCAACATCTTTCATGCCTGCAAGAGGAAAGGTGGGCTGCCCTTGCAAATCTTGAATGTAAGGAAGTTGGGAAATCTTATGGCAAATTGGGCGCAAATATTCCATCAAACCCTCATTCAATCTTTCTTTCACAATTTTTTATTGATTTTAACAACAAAACCGCCCAAGCTTTTAAAGCTCAGACGGTCTTTTTTAATCACGGCAAAAAACAAATTACCCTTGCGGTTGTGGTTCCATGCCGCCTGATGGCTCTTCACCGCCACCTTTTTTAGGCTTTGTTTTTCCAGCCATTGGCACAACGGAAGGGGCACCGCCAGAGGTTTGGTCTGGCTCATCCCGGCTTGGTGGTTTGCCTGCTAGCAAATCTGTTACCTCTTCACCAGACAAAGTCTCATATTCCAACAAGCCTTTGGCAAGGGTGTGCAAGTCATCAATCTTTTCTCGCAAAATGCGTTTGGCTGTTTGCTCACCACCATCAATCAACCCGCGCACTTCCTCATCAACCAGCTTGGCTGTTTCTTCAGAGATGTTCACTGATTGAGTGACAGAATGGCCAAGAAACACTTCTTGCTCGTTGTTGGTGTAAAGCACCCGGCCAAGTTTTTCTGACATGCCCCATTCCATCACCATGGCGCGGGCCAGGCTGGTGGCTTGTTGAATGTCGCCAGTGGCCCCATTGGTCACTTTTTCTGGGCCAAAGATTAATAACTCCGCCTCACGGCCACCAAACACGGAAGCTAGACGCGAGATGCAATATTGCTTGGTATAACTCAACCGGTCTGCTTCAGGTAGATTCATGGTTACACCAAGCGCACGGCCACGCGGGATAATCGTCACCTTATGCAAAGGATCATGATCTGGCATATTTAAGCCAACGATCGCATGGCCGGCTTCGTGATACGCGGTTAGTTTTTTCTCATCTTCAGTCATCACCATTGAGCGGCGCTCTGCGCCCATCATGACCTTATCTTTGGCATCTTCAAACTCTTGCTGGGTGATCATGCGCATAGACCGGCGCGCGGCCAACAAAGCAGCTTCATTGACAAGGTTTGCAAGGTCAGCGCCGGAGAACCCTGGGGTGCCGCGGGCGACAACTTTCAAGTCGACATTGGGTGCAAGCGGTGTTTTGGCTGCATGCACACGCAAGATTTTTTCTCGTCCAACCACGTCAGGGCGCGGCACAACCACTTGGCGGTCAAACCGGCCAGGGCGTAACAAAGCAGGGTCCAATACATCTGGACGGTTGGTGGCTGCAATAAGAATGATGCTTTCATTGGCTTCAAAGCCATCCATTTCAACCAACAACTGGTTTAAGGTTTGCTCACGCTCGTCATTGCCACCGCCAAGACCGGCGCCGCGGTGGCGACCAACGGCATCAATCTCGTCAATAAAGATGATGCAGGGCGCGTTGCGCTTGGCTTGTTCAAACATGTCACGCACGCGGCTGGCACCCACGCCGACAAACATTTCAACGAAGTCAGACCCCGAAA
>JANQQH010000343.1 GCA_028285025.1 Hyphomicrobiaceae bacterium
GGGGTGAACAAAAGAGGGTAGTGTTTCTAAGAAGGACGCAAAAAATTGACCCGAGCCATCAAGCCCTGGCAACAAAACACAATGGGTTTGTTTGTAACGGTAAAAAAGAGGCTTAAAAAGTTGAAAAACAGATGAAAGCTGAAACGCCATTATAGCATTGTACCTTTTTAACGAATCTAAAGTAATGCTATAAATCTGCTTTGAAGCGTTTCATTGTCCCCAAAACCGGTAAACACTTTTGGGTGAAACACTCTAAACATCCAGATTATCAACGCTCAAGGCATTGTCCTGAATAAATTCGCGCCGCGGCTCAACCACATCACCCATGAGTTTGGAGAATATATCATCCGCCTCATCAAGTTCGCCAATTTTCACTTGCAACAGCGTGCGTACAGACGAATCCAAAGTGGTGTCCCAAAGCTGGTCAGCATTCATCTCACCCAGCCCCTTATAGCGCTGCATGCTCAAGCCTTTGCGCCCATTTTCATACACTGCTTCGAGCAAAGCAACCGGGCCAGAAATAGCCGTGCGATCATCCCGGCGCATCAACAGGGCCGTGCCATTGTAAATCTCAGCCAAATGCTCACCGAAACGGTTTAATTTGCGCGCGTCCGCTGAATTGATCAAAGCCTCATCCAAAACATGCACTTCTTTCACCCCGCGCAACCGACGCGAAAAGCTCAAGCCCTTATCAGAGCGCACCTTGCCTTCCCAGCCCCGCTCAGTTTCATCCGAGATCGCATCAAGCCGGGCAGCAATTTTATCTGCCAGACCTTGAGCTTGTGCCCCATCGGCCAACGCTTGCCCGTCAAGTGCACCAGCAATGGCCGCCTGCTCAACAACAGAGCGGGTATATCGGCTGTGCAAGCCTTTCAGCGCATCATTAAAGTCGCGCGCCTTTTGCACCACTGCCTCAAGATCTTGGCCAACCCGCACTTCACCGCCCTCAAGTTCAAGGCTGGTTTCATCAAGACCAGAGCTGATCAAATATTGCTCAAATGCGTCTTGATCTTTCAAATATTGCTCAGAATTACCGCGCTTCACCTTATACAAAGGCGGCTGGGCAATATAAAGATAGCCCCCCTCAATCAATTCTGGCATTTGCCGGTAAAAGAAGGTCAACAGCAATGTGCGAATATGCGCACCATCCACGTCCGCATCGGTCATGATGATGACT
>JANQQH010000533.1 GCA_028285025.1 Hyphomicrobiaceae bacterium
CAGCCAGGCTCGTTTGATCTTCAACACTTTGAGCAGACTGGTGCTCAATCTTCGTTTGGCTATCATCTTCTTTCTGGCTGGCCTGCCTCATAGCGTTCAGCAAATCAGCTTCACGCACCTGGGCATCACAAAGAGCAACATAAGGCACAGCCGTGGTCTGGTTAACATAAATCGTTGTGTGTCTGGCATGCGTGCGCAACCGTTGCAAGATAGGGGCAAAATCAGCATCACCAGACAAAATGATAAATTCGTCAAAATGGGTTTTGTGTTCAAGAAAATCTTGAATGTCCAGAACCATGCGTATATCAGATGAATTTTTCAATTGAGCTGTGAGCGGCGGGCAGTCAACAATATCAAATCCGGCGCGCATAAAATGATGGCGAACAAAAGGAAATGAGCCAATATCAGTGCTGTTATCACTCGCATTGCGGCGTGGCACAGGATTGCCATAACACCGGCACATCACTAGGCGGCGCGAAATAACCTCATCCGGGCGCGCCGTCTGCGTAATTAACTGACCTGATTCAAGCTGTCGCAACCAGTCAATGACGTTTTTAGGGAACAGTTTTGCCGCTTGTTCGTCTTGGCGTCTTAAAGACAGGTATATATTATCATAGTCAACAAAGACGGCACATAAGCGCGTCTTAGCTGGCATATCTTTCATTTATCATTCCCCCACTTTGCGCGTTGCCGCAAAGGCCTAACCGCTGTCACGCCCTTAGCTTTATTACTTTGGCACATCATGTGATGTGTATCACTAAGACTTTACATCCTCATAAAGCCATCAAACATAACATTTAGGCAGGTCTTAAAGCAGCACGCCGCACAGGTCCTCAGTCTGTAGGATCAAACCATTATGGGCAGGATACGAGTGAACTCAAGGGCAAGAGACGAAAGAAGCAGGAGCATGCACAGTTTTTCTTTGCATATCAATGCAATTTAATCAGATGTGAGACTGAATTGTTACATTATTATTTGAGACAAGACCAAAACAAACACGGTTAACATAGCAATAAGGCTGTAAAAAACGAATCACAGGTCACTTTGTTTTATGATAACCACAGAAATAGGTTTTTTAAAGCCATTAAGATTGTGGGTTTAATTTCTCAAGTTCAGCATCAATAAGTTTTGATAAATCATTGTTTTTATGAACACCCCATTCTTCATGCATGACCAAGTCATTTAAGGTCAAGCGTTTTTGCCACCCTTTTTTCTCTAAATCAGGCTGAGTATGAAAAGTTTTAACATGGCCAACGGTCAGATAAGCAATTATGTGAATGTCTTGCGGGATTTTTAGCAGTTTTTTTAACTCAGTTTCATGAAAAATACTGACCCAACCAACACCAATATTTTCTGCCCTGGCTGCTAGCCACAAATTTTGCACAGCACAAACAGTTGAATAAAGATCCATATCATGCATATGGGTGCGCCCTAAAACCACCGGGCCCGCTCTATCTCTATCGCAAGTAATGCATAGATGCAGCGGCGCGGTGAGCAAACCTTCCAATTTCAAGGATTGATAGAGGGTTTGTTTTTCGCCCTCAAACTTTTCTACCGCTTCCTCGTTGGCTTTTACAAACAAGCCATGAACTGATTTGCGCACATCATCATCTTGAATAAGTAAAAAATTCCAAGGCTGCATAAAGCCAACAGAAGGCGCATGGTGGGCAGCAACTAATAAGCGGGCCAGAACATCCTCATCAACCGGCTTATTGATAAATTCACCGCGCACATCACGCCGATTGAAAATAACCTTATATAAGGTTTCGCGCGCATTAATGGAAAAGTGTATTGGTACCTCAGGCATAGATAGGGTCATAACAGAGTTACTCTTAAAAAGCGAGGGCACAAGAAACGTTAAGTCTTTTTTAAAGGGCAAATGTTTCGCTAGATGTTGGTATGTCTTTTCGGGCATTGTTCATCAATAGATGGACCCTTCTAAGGCAACAGAACACATATGATTAATAGGTCCTGAGCCTAGCCTTGGTCTTTAGCCTCTCGCACTTTGGTAAAGACTTCTAAATCGGATGCAGAATCAAGGCCAAAATAAGCGCGAATCTCTTGGCTAAATGGGCGTAAAAACGGGTTGGCTTTTAACTCAGCCCCAATAGTAGAAGGAACGGTTGGTTGATTATTGGCGCGTTTTTCCCTCACCTCATGTAACCGAGTTTGTAGATCAATATTATTAGGTTCTATCTTCATGGCGAATTCAACATTTGATAGGGTGTATTCATGCCCACAATAAATATTGGTATCGCCAGGAAGAGCAGCCAGTTTTGAAAGAGAGTTCCACATTTGCGCCGGTGTGCCCTCAAATATACGCCCACACCCGCCAACAAATAACGTGTCACCAGCAAAAAGCAGTTTGTCTTCAGGCAAGTGATAGCAAATATGCCCCAAAGTATGACCAGGTGTTTCAAACACTGTGACCGGGTGGCCAGCAAAATCAAAATGATCACCTTCTTTTAAGGTCTCATCCAGGCCAACGATTTTATCACTTTCAGCTTCCGGGCCATAAACTTTACAGCCAAACTGCGTTTTCAACTGGTCTAACCCTTGAATATGATCCTTATGGTGATGGGTAATGAGCAAATGTGTGAGTTTCCACCCCCTTTCGGCCAGTGCACTAAGAATAGGGCGCGCGTCAGGGGCATCAACACAAAAGGTCTCCCCAGTAGATGGTTCATGAGCTAAAACAGTGTAATTATCAGTAAGACAGGGAATTTGAAGTAGTTCTAAAGCCATGTTTGCCTCTTTATAAATGTGATGACTTGCAAGGCTCAGGACCTATTAATCTTATGGGGCCCTTCTCAGGCAACAGTATACATAAAATTAATAAGTCCTGAGCCTAACTCTTTACTTATAATTATTAAATTTGATTTGCACATTTTAATCAGATTAACCAATGTTTGTCATGTGGTCGGTTGTTAAACAAACAGCCTGTAACATTGGTTATAATGGTATTATAAATGTCTGTTTGATGCTCTGAGATCTGGCCTAATGCATTTAGATGTTATTGAAATTAAAGATTTTTATTCATCCAGTTTGGGTCAAATGGTGCGCCGTCATATCGGCCAGAAAATTCGCCAGTCCTGGCCCAAAGGGGCAGGGTTTATGATTGCCGGGGTTGGCTACACAACCCCCTATTTGCGCCCCTTTTTGTCTGAAAGCCCAATGGTTGCCAATTTTAGCCCAGCTGGACAAGGCGGATTAATCTGGCCAAGTGATGGTCCGTTTCGCTCCGTTTTGGTTGAAGAGGATATATTTCCTTTAACTGATGCTTGCCTAGACAAGGTCTTAGAAGTGCACGGGCTAGAGTTTTTTGCTGATGTTGAAGCGCATTTAAAAGAAGTGTGGCGCGTTTTGCGGCCTGAAGGGCGCTTATTGCTGGTTGTGCCCAATCGGGCGGGGTTGTGGGCACGAGTAGACACCACCCCGTTTGGCTATGGCCAACCCTTTAGCCGCGGACAATTGCATGATCTGTTGGTAAGCAGTTGGTTTCGCCCTTTGTCTATTTCCCCCCTTATCCATTTTGCCCCATTTAAGTTGCCCTTGCGACTGACCTCCAGTCCAGCCTTTGAAAAGGTCGGAGCAAAAGTTTGGCCGCGTTTTTCTGGCATGTTGATGGTGGAGGCAGTAAAAGAAGTGGCTCAGCCCATTCGGCCAAAAGGTTTAAAAGCAAAACGACTTAACCCGTCGGCAATTCAGGTTAAACCTCTGCCGGCCTAATTATTTTTTAAAAATTAGATGCTTGCAGGTACTTTCTGACGTTATTGATTAATTTTATTGGTCATAGCGAAAAGATTTGACATGATAATTATTACGAAAATAATTTTATCGCTAATAAATTGTAAATAAATAAAGTAGTAATGTTCAGTACACAAAGTATTAGAGGCGACAGAATTTAATATTTAGACAATCAAAATTCTGAGAAAATAATAGGTAACATGAAAGAACCAGTCATGATAGCGCTATTTTTTTTTAGAAATATTGATTGATTTAAAGCCTCTTCATAACTCATTTTAACTGTTCTAAATGGAGATGGCAAATGCTGAATGGCAAAATAAAATTGCTAAATTATTTTAGTGTTACTGCAAAATACTTAGCATTGTCTGCATTTTTATTGTTTTTATGATCATTATTGCTGGGGTTGGCATTTTTCAAATGGCGCGGATTGGGCAAGAGATCAAGGCAGTTTCTGAAAGGGATATGCCTTTAACCGCTGCCTTAACGAAAGTTACGGTCCATCAGTTAGAACAGGCCGTAAATTTTGAACGTATCATCCGATCCGGCCTGGTTATGGTTAATGACACAAGCGAAAAAAAGCATTTTGAGTCTTCTTTGCAAAAATTTGAAAAGTTGAATGCAAAAGTTGATCAGGAGATCATAGCTGCTGAACGGCTTGTTGCTAAATTTGTGAGTAAAATAGATAACCAGGATGAAAAAGCTCTTTTTTCTGACGTGGGGAAAAAGCTTAAAGTGATCGAAGAAGAACATAAAGGTTATTATGATCATGCCAATCAGGCGTTTGAATTGATAAAATCTGGAAATATACCTGCAGCATTGAAACTTATTCCGATGATTGAAAAAGAAGAAGAGCATCTGGATTATGCGATTGCAGACCTGCTGTTTAAGGTTGAAAAATTTACCGAAAAAGCTGTTCATACTGCCTACGAGCATGAAAAATCTGCATTGATAATGATGATTTTGGTCACAGCTTTTGGAGCCTTGCTCAATATTATCGTTGCTCTGATAATCGTGAAGCGTTCGATCTCAAGACCCCTTAAAGAAGTTATCGGAGGGCTTAATGCCTTGTCCTCAGGAGATATGTCGCGTGATGTTAAGGTCAACAGTAATGATGAGATCGCAGACGTTGCAAAGGCTTATGAGAAGTTTAAACAAGTACTTCTTCAGACCAAAGAAATGGAAGAGGAACAAAAAAGACTGAAGTCGAAAAGTGAACAAGACCGCAAACGCTCGATGTTGCAGTTGGCTGATAAGTTTGAAAGAGAGGTTGGTGAAATTATCGCAATTGTAACCTCTGCGTCCTCAGAACTGAGTGCCACAGCTGGTTCTATGTCTGATATTGCAGCTGAGGCGAACACGCAAGCAACGACAGTTGCCGGCGCCTCTCAACAAGCATCTCAAAATGTTCAGGCTGTTGCTGCAGCAACAGAACAAATGTCTATTTCTGTTGAAAAGATAATCAGCCAGATTACACAGGCAGCTGAAAGATCAGATGTCGCTGTAAATGAGACTGAAGAAACCAGCCAACAAATGGAAACATTAAATGCGAACGCAGAAAAGATTGGTGAAGTAATCACTATGATTTCAGAAATCGCTGATCAGACCAATCTGCTTGCTCTTAATGCAACGATTGAATCAGCGCGCGCCGGAGAAGCTGGGAAAGGGTTTGCTGTTGTTGCAACAGAAGTTAAGGGCCTGGCTGAGCAAACCAGAAAAGCAACGGAAGATATTGTTGAGCAGATTAAAGATATCCAAACTTCAATTCAATTGGCGGTATCATCAATGGGCCGTGTTTCAACATCAAGTCGTGATGTGAACCAAACCTCATCCATGATTGCTTCCATGATGGACGAGCAAGGAGCCGCGACCAAGGAAATTAGCCGTAATGTTAAGGAAGCCGCGTTAGGTACAAGCGAAGTCTCTGGTAGTGTTGTTGGTGTGACAGAGGCATCTCAAGAAGCAGTGACCGCGGCCACACAGGTTACCTCAGCAGCCAATGAATTGTCTGAGCAGGCAAATAAACTGCAAAATGCCATGACGGAGTTTTTGGTCTTTATGAGGGAAACCGCTGGAAACCGCAGGGAAAGCAACGACTCTAATTACAACGGGCCTGAGCGTAGGAAAGGGCGGGGCGATAAATATAAGGATGCGGCCTAGACCAAACGGTGGCAAAAGTCCTGTTTAAGGTTTATGGCCCAACATGAAAACGGCCTCACGACCAAGTAAATTCTTAATAAATAGAGGTATATTTTCATCCAAAATTTTACCAGTGCCTGTGATCGAGATCGATTTTTCCACTTGTGCATTTATGATTTTGCACAAACTTGAGAAATCCTTGATGGTGCAAAAATGAATGTTGGGGGTGTTGTACCATTGCTCTGGCAGTTTATTGGTCACAGGCATGCGGCCATAGGCCAAAATTTGCCAACGGATGGGCCAATGGCCAAAATTGGGAAACGACACAATCGCATGGTTCGAGATACGTAATAATTGCTCCAGCACGGTGCGCGGGTTTTTTGTGGCCTGGATGGTCAAGCTAAGAATCGCGTAATCAAAACTATTATCGGGATAGTTGGACAAGTCTTTATCCGCATCCCCTTGAATAACACTGAGCCCTTTAGCCACAGATTGGTTGACGTTTTTTTGGCTGATCTCTATACCGCGCCCATCAATGTTTTTGGTTTCTCTTAGCAATTCAAGCAAAGCTCCATCGCCGCAACCAATGTCAAGCACATGGGTGTTGGGCTTTATCATGCTTTGGATGATAAGATGGTCTTGTCTATGACCATCAATGCTAAATGTATGAGCGTTCACGACAGGCCCTTTTGTTTGGCAGCAGCTGTTAAAAATCCATTGATAGCAGAGAAAAATTCTGGTTCGTCCAGCAAAAAGGCATCATGACCGCGCGCGGTTTCAATTTCAACAAAAGATACATTGGCCGCATTCGCTGTTAAAGCATGGACGATTTGTCGGCTCTCTCTTGTTGGGAACAACCAATCACTGGTAAAAGACACCACACAAAAGCGTGTTTTCGTATCCAAAAAGGCCTTT
>JANQQH010000002.1 GCA_028285025.1 Hyphomicrobiaceae bacterium
CCCACCTCTTCACACGGGTGCTCATCCGTTTTCGCCCGCATGGCTAAAAAGTTGGTTTGTCCAACTTTGTTTTCCAACATCCAATCACGCGTAAAACGCCCTTCTTGAATATCGGTCAAGATATCTTTCATGCGCTCTTTCACATCAGGTGTGATCACCCGCGGGCCAGAAACATATTCGCCATACTCAGCTGTGTTTGAAATTGAATAATTCATATTGGCAATGCCGCCTTCATAGATCAGGTCTACGATCAACTTCATTTCATGCAAGCATTCAAAATAAGCCATCTCAGGCGCATAGCCTGCCTCGGTCAAAGTTTCAAAACCAGCGCGCATCAGTTCAACAACGCCGCCGCATAACACAGCTTGCTCACCAAACAAGTCAGTTTCGCACTCTTCTCTAAAAGTGGTCTCAATTGTACCAGCCTTACCCCCGCCAATAGCAGCAGAATAAGAAAGGGCCAAATCTTTGGCATTACCAGAAGCATCTTGATGAACCGCAATCAAGCAAGGCAAGCCGCCACCGCGCAAATATTCACCGCGCACAGTATGGCCTGGCCCTTTCGGCGCAATCATAATCACATCAACAGATTTTTTCGGCACAATCAAATTAAAATGCACATTTAGGCCATGAGCAAAAGCAAGGGCTGCGCCATCTTTGATGTTAGGCGCAATCTCTTCATTGTAAATATCAGCTTGCAGCTCATCAGGTACCAAGAACATCATCACATCAGCCCACTTGGCGGCCTCTGCCACGTTCATGACTTTTAAGCCTTCCCCTTCAGCCTTAGCGCGAGAGGAAGATCCTTCACGTAGCGCAACAGCAACCTGTTCAACGCCAGAATCTTTCAAGTTTAGAGTGTGAGCATGTCCTTGTGATCCATAGCCGATAATAGCAACCTTCTTGGATTTGATGAGATTAAGATCTGCATCACTGTCATAATAAACGCGCATTGTAAGTCTTGTACCTTCTGTTTAATTCAAACGCCCCCTAGCAAAGGGCCATAATTTTTACCACTTTTATCCACTGAGGGGGTAAAGCCCTCAAACCTGCTTGTCAATGTTCAATATCAATGTCCAAGCGCTTTTAAATAACGTTTTACCGTCTGTTCAACCCCATAAATCAAACAATCAGCTGTAAAGCAATGGCCAATTGAACATTCTGCGATATCTGGCACGGCCTGCATAAGAGCTGGTAGATTCTCAAGCGTTAAATCATGCCCAGCATTAACTTTCAAACCGGCAGCACGGGCAGCTCCACATGTATCCCTAATTTGCGCCAATTCTTGTTTGATCTCTTGAGGGTCTGTGAGCACCCCATAAGGTCCTGTATAAATTTCAATACGATCAGCGTTCAATTGACCAGCCAAACTTCCAGCCTGCGGTATGCTATCTACAAACAGAGACACCCGGCAGCCAAACCCTTGGACCTCTTTTATGAGGGGAACCAATTGATCTTTATTGCCAACCAAATCCCAACCATGATCAGATGTGTTTTGTGTCGGATCATCAGGAACCAAAGTCACCTGGTCAGGGCGAACGTCATTAACAATGCCAAGCAAACGCTGATCTGGAAAGCCTTCTATATTAAATTCCTTACCAGGCCACTGTGTATTGATCATCTGGGCCAGCTCATAGACATCTGATTTACGAATATGACGCTCATCAGGCCTTGGATGAACGGTTAAACCATGAGCACCAGCGCCCAAGGCCATCGCCCCAATGCCAGTAACGCTTGGCCAAGCCAAGTCACGCCGATTGCGCAACATGGCAATCGCATTCAAATTAACGCTTAAGTTGGTTGCCATCAGGACACCTTAAAAAAACATCTGATTACTCAGGAATAAAGCTATTTGTAACTGATCTAACTCTAGCTATTCATTCCCTCAGCCCCGCGTGAGATGGCCGCAATACCCGTGCGCGCAACTTCAACAAGCCCAAGCGGTTTCATTAACTGAATGAATTGTTCAATCTTGCCAGATTTCCCCGTCACCTCAAACACAAAATGTTCCGTAGAGGCATCAACCACTTGAGCGCGAAACGCTTCACCAAGGCGCAAAGCTTCAACCCGGTTATCGCCCTTGCCAGCCACTTTAACCAGCGCCAACTCCCGCTCAAGCGCGCGGGTGGTAACGGTTAAGTCAGTGACTTTATGTACCGGCACCAATCGTTCTAGTTGGGCCTTGATCTGTTCAATCACCATAGGGGTGCCAGTGGTCACAATGGTGATGCGTGATATGTGCTTTTCATGGCTGGTCTCTGTCACAGTTAAGCTGTCAATGTTATAACCGCGCCCAGAAAACAAACCAATCACACGTGCCAGCACGCCCGGTTCATTATCCACCAAAGCTGAAAGAGTATGTGTTTCTATCGTTTCACTAACAGTGCTCATAAAATAGCCCAGCCTATTTATAAATTTTATCGTTTATTGAATTACCATGGTTGGCAATAAGAAGTTTTTTACATAAAAAGACAAGTTTTGCTAAACCAACACTTTGCCCTCTTCACCAATCGCCTTTTTTAAATCTTCTTCATTCACGTCACTGGCAAGCAACATTTTATTGTGTGCCTCACCAGATGGGATCATCGGGAAACAATTGGCAAGTTTTTCAACCCGGCAATCAAACAAAACCGGCTTATCAACATTAATCATCTCTTCAATTGCCCCATCAAGTTCATCAGGGCGCTCTGCACGCAAACCTACGGCCCCATAAGCCTCAGCCATTTTCACAAAGTCAGGCAACGCTTCTGAATAAGAATGAGAATAGCGCCCACCATGCAACAATTCCTGCCATTGACGCACCATGCCCATATATTCATTGTTCAAAATGAAAATCTTTATCGGCAAATTATATTGCACCGCGGTGGACATTTCTTGCATGGTCATTTGCACAGAGGCTTCCCCGGCAATATCAATCACCAACGCATCACGGTGGGCCAATTGCACCCCAAGCGCGGCAGGCAAGCCATAGCCCATTGTCCCCAAACCACCTGATGTCATCCAGCGATTGGGTTCTTCAAAGCCATAATATTGCGCAGCCCACATTTGATGCTGGCCAACCTCGGTTGTAATAAAGGTCTTTTTATCTTTGGTAAGCTCATAAAGCCGTTGGACAGCATATTGCGGCATAATCGTTTTTTTAGACGGCTTATAATCCAGGCTTTTCTTGGCGCGCCATTCATCAATCTGTCCCCACCAGCTTTTGAGCGCCTTTTTGTCCACTTGCGCGGCTTTGTTTTTCCAAATCCGGAACATATCTTCCAAAACATGCCCAACATCGCCAATGATAGGCAATTCAACCCTCACATTCTTATTGATAGAGGATGGATCAATATCAATATGGATTTTCTTAGAATTGGGCGCAAATGCATCAAGCCGCCCGGTGATCCTGTCATCAAAACGGGCCCCCACACAAACCATAACATCACAATCATGCATGGCCCAATTGGCCTCATAAGTGCCGTGCATGCCCAACATCCCGATCCATTGTTTGCTAGAAGCAGGATAAGCCCCAAGCCCCATTAAAGTAGACGTGATCGGCGCACCGGTCTTATTGACAAAGTCACGCAACAATTGACACGCGTTTGGCCCAGAATTAATCACGCCCCCACCGGTATAAAACAAAGGCTTTTTGGCATTCGCAATCATATCAACAGCGCCGCGAATGGCCGCCTGGTCACCTTTTAATTGCGGGCGGTAAGTCCTATGGACAATCTTTTTAGGGCCAACATACTCAGCATTAGCAAATTGAACATCCTTTGGAATATCGATCACAACCGGTCCTGGCCGCCCGCTAGAGGCAACATAAAACGCCTCATGCATAACACGGGCTAAATCATTCACATCCTTGACCAAATAATTATGTTTGGTGCACGGCCGCGTAATGCCAACAGTGTCACATTCTTGAAAGGCGTCTGTACCAATCATATGACTTGGCACTTGACCTGAAATACAAACGATCGGGATCGAATCTAACATAGCATCAGCCAGGCCAGTGACAGCATTGGTCACCCCTGGCCCAGAAGTCACCAACAACACGCCAACTTTTCCAGTTGAGCGCGCATACCCCTCAGCAGCATGAGCCGCTCCTTGTTCATGGCGCACCAAAACATGTTCTATGTCATTGCGATTAAAAATAGCATCATATACTGGTAACACGGCTCCGCCTGGATAACCGAAAACGTGCTCAACCCCTTGATCGGCCAAGCTTTGCAAAACGATTTCCGCGCCTGTCATTGTCCGCGCCATTTTAAATTTCTCCACTGCGATCAAAATTCATCAAAATACATACAAACTGCCCAGCCATTAACATTGCTCTTGGCCGTTCAGCAAGACGAAAAACACTCTAGCGCTTTGATAGAGTTTTATGTTGTGTAGGTATAGCCTAACTTCTTTTTGGTCATCAAAAGAAGAGACAAAACCGGAAATGGCCTTCTGTTTTTTCTTTTAAAATCATCGGGCACAGCCAGAGACACTACCCAATGCAAACAGTTCAGTCAACCACAATTGTAAATTTTTGAAAAAATATTATGCGATTCAGTTGCCATTTGTTGCGCATTAACATTATTCCACGAAAGCATATTACGTCTCAACCATGTGAGCTGGCGCTTGGCATACCGCCTGGTTTGCTGAGCAGCCCGTTTTATGGCCTCATCCAAGCTGATATCACCTTTTAGATAGTTAGATAGCTCTGGCACACCCAAAGCCCGCATAATTGGCAACCCCTCATCAAACCCATGGCCTAACAAAACTTTCACTTCCTCAAGCCCGCCCTGATGCACCATTTGTTCAAATCGCTCATCAATCCGCTGATATAAGACCTCTCTTTCAAACTGTAAAACAAAGGGAACCGTTTGCGACAGATCCAACAAAGCGGGGCCTGTTTCTTGTTGCCAAAGGTCAAGAGAACGGCCTGTGCCCTCAATCACTTCAAGTGCCCGAACAACCCGTTGCGTATCAGCTGGGTTAAGCCGTTTTGCCATGATGGGGTCTTTGAGCTGCAAGACTTTATGCAACTCTTGGGCTCCTAACCGGTCAGCTTCTTGGCGCCAAAACGCGCGTATTTCTTCATCAATTTTTGGAACGTTGGAAAGCCCATTTAGCAAAGCTTGGAAATACAACCCCGTACCGCCCACTATAATTGCCCGCTTCTGTGCAGCTTCTAAGTCTTTAAGGACCTGCGTGATGTCTTCTAGCCAAGCCCCGGTTGAATAGGCCGTACCCCCACTTACGTGCCCATAAAGCTTGTGCGGCACTTGCCCCATCTCATCGTGCGATGGCCGGGCTGTGATAATTTGCAAGTCTTGATAAACCTGCGATGCATCCGCATTAACAATCACCCCATCAAACGCGCGGGCCACCGCCAACGCCAATCCTGATTTTCCGCTAGCGGTTGGTCCAGCAATTAAAATAGGTTTCATCACATAACCTGAGTTGTTGATCGCTCACAGCTAACCTTAATTACCATGGTTAAGAAGTTTGCATATTTAAATCGCTTGTCAAGCGATCGCCCAGCTTGTACCACCCTTGACAAGCGATTTAAATATGCAAAAGTCTAAACTAGTAATGAAGGCGCAACCTAGCCTCGATCCTACGATACAAGAGTTTTATTTATGACAAATCTAACCCTTATTGCGCCAGATGGACAAAACCATCTTCATGATGGAATTGTCTCCAGCATACTCACCAAAGCAAACTTAACTGGTGAGCGGACCTGGCTTAAACAAAGAGATGCTG
>JANQQH010000006.1 GCA_028285025.1 Hyphomicrobiaceae bacterium
ACCCCTATGCAAATGACATTGGAAAAAGCCCTGTCTTACATCAACGATGATGAGTTGGTTGAAATCACCCCAGAAAACATCCGCCTAAGAAAACGCCACTTATGCCCCCATGCGCGCAAAAAGGCAGAGAAATTAAGAGAAGCTGTCTAGCGTATTGGCACCTAAACCGCCCCTTAACGTTTCATGATAAGGGGCAAAACAAGCCTCTAAACAAAAAAAGGGCTGCCAAATAAATAACAACCCCTTTTATAAACAACGTTACGTCTAGGCTCTTTTTACCAGCCCAATCACAAACAGTAAGATGATAGCACCAAGAGCGGCACTAATAATGTCAGCGATTGGAAAACCACCTGGTATATGACCGGCAAACAACCAGCCAGCAACAATAGCACCCAAAACACCAACGATAATATTCCCTAACAAACCAAAACCACCACCGCGCATAATCTGGCCTGCTAACCAGCCTGCAACGGCACCTATAACTAAAAAGATAATCAGATTAACTGGATCAATTGGCATAAGTCTCTCCCCTATGGAAAATTGAACGACACCCATAATATAAGGATAAAGCTGGGCTGTTTTGAGGAAAAACGGCGTTTTTTTGCTCAATTGGTTATTTTTTATAGTAAAAGCAGTTAGTTAATCTTTAAAAATAAGTTGCTTGCAAAAAACAAGTATCATAGTAAGCTTCTCATAAGACAATCAAGAAGGAGCACGCCAAAAGATCTCAGGCAAAACAAGTTTTGCCCCAGATCAAAGATAAACAAAGCTCAAGCACATTAATAAGAGCCACGTTTATCTTTCACACAGCGCTTGCTTTGAGAATCCCAAAGATATCCCTTCTTTTTCAAACACTGAGACCTAGTCAACCGCTTATAAATAATATCAGAAGGAGTAGCAAAACCTTCTGGCTTTGCCACAGCGGTGTTCATTATGGTTCCGTTCATAAACATCACAGCACTCAAAACAAAACCAGTAACAATCCCTTTTTTAAAAGTCATTCTAATCTCCTTATCTACGACCTATTGCAGGCAAGGATAAGTCACAGCTTATTATGAGGACAAATAATATTGTTGTGAGCAAAAGTTGATCAAGACGTAAGCGACTTGAAAGGGAAACTTTTACCAAGCGCGTCTCGTAATGTTGGCGATTGAAAAACAAATCCTGAAGCCAATGCCTTTTTAGGCACAACCCTTTGACCGCCCAGCAAAAGCTCTTTGGCCAAATCTGACAAGCCAAGCTTTAACAATGTCGCGCTCAAAGGCAAAACCGCTGGTCGGTTCAACACGCTCCCCAGCGCTTTGGCAAAATCTTTATTCCGCACAGGAAACGGCGCCACACCATTTACTGGCCCGTCAAGATCTTGAGTTATCAACGCATGAATGATTAACCGAATAACATCATCCAGATCAATCCAACTCATCCATTGTTTACCAGAGCCAATAGGCCCACCCAAACCATACTCAAACGGAACAAGAAGGTTAGCAAGCATCCCCCCTTCACTTCCCAAAACCAAGCCAATGCGCAAGCTTACCACCCGGCACTGGTAAACTTTCAACCGATCAGCCGCCTGTTCCAAACTTTGGCAAACCTCGTGCGTAAAACATGGACGTGCCTTGCTTTCTTCACTTAACTCTTCATCTTCGCGCAAACCATACCAACCAATGGCAGAGGCAATAATCACAGTTTTGGGCGGCACATAAAGGCGGGCACAAAGTTGTTCTATTTGAGCAATCAAATCCAATCTAGAGTTAACAATGCGCTCTCTTTTCGCCCTGGTCCACAACCCATTGGCCAAAGGTTCACCGGCAAGGTTAATGATGGCATCAACAGGGTCATCATCCCGAACCTCATCAAGATTTGTGATAATATTAACCGGGCTTCCCAACTTGGCCGCCTCTTGTGGTCTGCGCGTTAAAACGGTCACACTATGCCCATTTTCAATCAGACCTGCTGTCAGCCGTTTACCAATAAAGCCGGTCGCCCCAGTAATGAGAATGTGATGATGCCGTTTAAGAGCCTTAGTCAAATCACCTGCAGGGGGGCGTTCTAAATGGTTAAGCCGGTTGACTGCCAAACAATCACGAACACCAAATACAAAAACGCCAATGCTAGCAAAGGTCAGAACCCAACTGCCCCAACCATAATAAACAGGGACATAAGCGGTGTTAAATGTAAACAAACCCCACAAAGCAGGCATTAAAAGCGCTAAAATCGCACCGTAATTCAACGCCAATAGCGTGTGCAAAACCCTCTCTGTCGCGGGTAATTTACGGCTCAAATCTTCTTCGACAAAATCCCAAAGTGTGATCACCACTTCTATCAAGATAAAGCCCATCGCAAGCAGTGCAAACCACCCGTAAGGCACCCCCCAGGCAAAACAAAAAAACAAGCCGCTATAAATAAAATTTCTTATCGCATGCAGTTTTAACTCATTTTGCGCACTTGGTTGCCAAGCTAATTTTTCAGAAAACTCATGATGAAACAAAGTGTCACTGGCACCCATGAGCAATTGCAAAAAAACGAGAGCCCATAATAAATCACTGGTCATTGTTCAATCTCCTCAAAAATCGCGGTTTGATAAATCAGCTCGCCAAGAACTGGATGATGAAGACAAAAACTGTAGCGAAAGCGTTTTGGGCCCGTTTCTCTATGTTCAACAACCAACCGGCCCGGTGATAAAAAACGGGGAAGAACAATCCGTTTTTTGCCAAACAGCAAAAAATAGTGGTTAGAAATAAAAAACAAGGTTTTCTCTTTAACTTTAACATCAAGCGCAATGCCGATGTTTTTTGAAATAATTTCTTCAAGTCCGGTTGGGCCAGCAAATCGTTTGACAGATTGAATGACCTGCAGAAAGGTTTTGGAACTAGGATAAAGCCTTGTCCAATACTGGCCTTCAAAGTCACGCGCTTCTTTAACGATCACTGTGGCCGGCCCTCTAACATTGTCCTCCTGCGGCAAGGGGGCCCCAATAAATTTGCTTAATTTGGCCAGGATCAGTCCTATTTTAGACAATCGGGTTTTATGAATACGCCCTTGATAAACAATGACTTTTCTATGACTGAAAGATTTTACAAACCTTATTTGCACACAAAGAGGTAAATTGACCCAATCCTCGCCCACCAAAGTTGGATAGCGTAAAGATTTTAAAAGCGCCTTTCTCGTTAAAGGCATACTTTCACAAGACGGCTTTTGAGCGGCAAAATCTTTGTCTATATTTTGCCCGTTTAAGCAAGGTACCAACATTTTCCTATCTCTAAAAAATCTTTTCATAAATTTCTGTAATAACAGAAATAATAATTTAAAAAATTTTGGGCCCTTAAAAAACAAGACCCATAATCAAAAAATTTATTAAATATCTTTCAGATCACCCGAGCTTAAACCCCTTAAAATTAGGGAAAAACACAAGGGTTTAAAAAAACACTTTAGTACATCATCATAATCTATTCATCTTAACGATTATGCTATTTTGCCTTTCCACCGCCTACAAATCTCATAATTGTTTTACCCATTTTCATCATCGCAAAAATTTTTGTTTTTGGCACTGATGACATATCCACATACCACCCGTCTAGCACGCTCATAAAATCACGCATCGCAACAATGCGCTGTTTTGCCAATGGCGTGACAGATTTATCCTTTTTTGCCTCTTCCACACAAAGGTCCATAATTTCAAGGGTCGGGTTTATTTCGCGTTTTTTGCGCCCCCGCGCAATCGCCATCAGCATTTCCCACAAATCCCCTTCTGCTTCAAAGTGGTCCCGCCGGTCGCCCAAAACATGCACCCGTCGGATCAACTCCCAACTGAGCAATTCTTTCAAAGAATTTGAAACATTAGAACGCGCTAACCCAAGGGTTTGAGAGATTTGTTCCGCTGTCAATTGCTCTCCTGTGACATAGAGAAGAGCATGGATCTGAGCCACAGAGCGATTAACCCCCCAATGAGTACCCATTTCCCCCCAATGGACAACAAATCGCTCGGTTACAGGGCCAAAATCTACGCAAGCGTCAGATAGACCTGCTTGATATCCATCTTTATTTTTAGTAATTTCTGTCATTACAGAAATGATAGATAGTATCTGTAGTAGAGTCAATATAAAAAACAGGCAGCCCGCAAAAAAATTTAAATTTATCTCATCAATAATAATCACCTAGCCTCAATGCACATCCATACATTAAGCCAAGCTCACCTCAACCATCATAAGGATTATGCCCTTTGCGCATATGCAAACGCACTGGCACACCCCAAAAATCAAACGCCTCACGCAACCCATTGATCAGATAGCGCGAATAAGAAGTTGGTAAATCTTCTGGTTTTGAACAAAAGCAAACAAATGTCGGCGGGCGCGCATTGGATTGGGTCATATAGCGCAAACGAATACGCCGTCCCCCAACCGCTGGCGGGGTGTGGGCATCAACCGCATCGTTCAAGAACCGATTAAGCGCAGAGGTACCAACCCGTTTGTTCCAAACCTCTTCCACCTCTAAAACGGCGCGCATCAATTTATCAACCCCGCGCCCGGTTAAAGCTGAAATGGGTACCACTGGCACGCCTCTCACTTGCGGCAGCAACCGCTCAACTCGCTCGCGAACCGCACTGATCAACTGCCCATTGTCTTTTGTCAGATCGCTCTTATTCAACCCAATGACCAAAGCACGCCCCTCTTGAGCGACAAGATCGCAAATGGTCATATCTTGTTTTTCCAGCGGGCGCTCTGCATCAAGCAACAACACAACCACTTCTGCAAACTTAACCGCCCGCACAGCATCAGAAACAGAGATTTTTTCAGACCGCTCTTTAATCCGCGCCTTTTTGCGCAAACCGGCTGTGTCAAACAAACGAATGCCGCGCTCTGCCCATTGAAAATCGATAGCAATGGAATCTCTGGTCAAGCCTGCTTCTGGCCCGGTGATCACCCGCTCTTGGCCCACCAAACGATTAACCAATGTTGACTTGCCCGCATTTGGCCGCCCGACAATGGCCACTTTTAAGGCCCGCTCATCATCTTCAACCTGACTTTCATCAAGGGATGAACTTGATGCTTCACTTTGCCATTGCTCATAAGCCTCTACCAAAACCTGATAAAGGCCGCCAATCCCCTCACCATGCTCAGCCGAAATGGCAAGCGGGTCGCCAAAACCTAACTTAAAAGAAGCGTAATACCCCTCATCGCCCGCCTTACCCTCACACTTATTGGCTATCAGTTGAATGGGTCGCCCGGTTTGCCTGGCCTCTTGCGCAAACATTTCATCTTGCAACGTCAGCCCCTCACGCCCATCAATCATAAATAAAATGATATCTGCTTCATTCACAGCTTGCGCGGTTTGATGACGCATACGCCCTTGAATGCTCTCCTCATCCCCCTCTTCAAGACCAGCAGTGTCAATCAATGTCGCTTTCACATCACCAAATTCTATCTCAGCTTCACGCCGATCCCTTGTCATACCTGGGCGCGGGTCCACCAAGGCCAACCGCTTGCCTGCCAGCCGGTTAAACAAAGTGGACTTACCCACATTTGGGCGCCCCATAATTGCAATTGTAAATGACATCAAATTGCCTTTAAAAAACAAAAGGCGGCGAAGAACAACCACCTTCACCGCAAACAATCTCTTAAACTGAAATTCTCAAAAAAATTTTGTTCGAGGCTTGTTGCGTGCCTTAACTCTCATGGTGAGATTTTTGCATTTTAGATCCTCTTGTCAAGGGCGTTCACGCTTGTTCAACCCTTGACAAGAGGATCTAAAATGCCAAAGTCGCACCATGAGAGTTAAGGCACAGACCAGGCGTCAATTTTATGCTTTTAGTTGAAGGCCAATAATTTGGCTTTATCAGTTAAAATATACATATGACCGCCAGCCACAACCGGGGCAATACCCATTTTAACGCCAAGGTCTCGTTTCGCGCTAACAGAGCCTAGTTTGGCGTCAACACCAACCAGCATCCCCTTTGTTGACACCAGCCAAAGGCGGTTGCCTGCCAAAACAGGTCCACTCCAACGCCCACCACCCGGCAACCGGCTTTTCCATAACAACTTACCCTCTTTGGCTGTCAGCGCCATCAGTTCGCCATGCAAATCAACCACGTAAACCACGCCGCCGGCCACCCAAGGAGCTTGAACACCGGGAATGTTTTGTGACCATAACCGCTCACCAGTTTTTAAAGACGAAGCAATCATGCGTCCGCCATGGCCAATGGCAAACACGGTCCCACCTGAGATCACAGGGCGAGACGCATTGCGCAAAGCTGAAATCGCCCCGCGTGAAGAACGCGACAAAGTCTCTGTCCAAACCGGAGAGCCTGTTTCAATGTCAATCGCGATTAATTCACCAGATGGATAAGGAGCAACAACAATCCCGCCAGAAACAGCCGGCGATGCATTGGTTAACATAGAAGCTGATTCAGGCAAACCTTGATAGCGCCATAGCTCAGCCCCATCCTCCCCATTAAGACAAACAAAACTACCCAGCACAGTCGTGGCAAACACTTTACCACCTACAGCGGTTGGTGACGTGCGCATAGGTTCGCCAACCTTTTTCACCCAAATCTCTTTGCCGCTGCTAGGAGAAAGAGCGTAAACCCGTCCAAAGCCAGTAGCAACATAAAGTCGGCCAGCCTCAATTGCCAGCCCACCACCATAGCCTTCATAATCCTTTTCATTATTGATAGCCAGTTTCACACTCCAAGCGCGTGATCCGCTGGATTGAGAAAAAGCACTCACACGGCCCCGGCTATCCAGCGTAAAAACTTTACCACCATAAACAATCGGGCTCGCAATCACCCGGCTACGCTTGGAAGAGCCACGCCCAATGCTGGCACTCCAACGAGAAGAAAGCCCCCCGGTTAAAGCCAGGTGCCCAGGTGCGTTATCAGGCTGACCACCAGGTTGAGACCACACACTATTAACAGTGGCAATCGGCAACGCTGTAACAGCTGTGGCAGCGCTCACATCAAGTTCGGGAACACCATCACGCTTGGCCGTCATAACCGGAATGCGCTCACCAGGTAGCTTAGCCTTTGGCTTTTTAAACGGATTAGAAAATTTAGGTAGGGAGGGAAGTTCCGGTGTGTCAAAATCGGTAAGTTCCTCCATCGTACTACACGCCGCTACCGAGACCGATAACAAACAAATCGTAACAAAACCTATAAATCGTTTGATCATTTTCTACACACCTTTAGCAAGATCAAGTGCTGTAAAATTAAAAAGTCTTACCCTCCCGCTTTGCGGGCAGCGATAATATCTAACATAATTTGTGCCCTGCGTTTCAAAGCGGCTGGGCTGCCCCGATCAGTCACAATCTGAGAAAAATATTTACGCGATTCATCCAAATTCTTTTCTTTCAATGCAGCCAGTGCAATCACCTCTAATGCAGTAGCCCGCCACGCTGCTTTTTCATCTAGAAAAGACCCCAAAGCTGTTTTGGTTTCCTCAAATGACGCCCCATCAAGTTTCAACAAAGCCAAATTAAGCTTAGCATAATCGCTCATAATTTTGTCAGCACTAGGATTTTGCAGAATTTTTTTATAAATCACTTCAGCTTGCGCTGTTTCACCCTTTTTGGCCTGATTTGCCGCCAAATGGAGCGACGCTAATAACTCATACCCCCCCGGGCCATCAGCTTGCAATGTGCTAAAAATCTTATTGGCCGCTTCCGTTTCGCCTTTGCCCATTAATTGCAAAGCTTCAACAAATCGATCGCCTGCATCTTGCCGTTTTGACGTTTGCCAATTTTGCCAGAAAATAAACCCGGCCACCACACAAACCAACACCACAACACCGCCAACAATCAGCGTGCCATACTTGTTCCAGAGCGCTTGCAAGCGCTCTTGGCGCAGCTCTTCATCAACTTCTCTAAATATTTGATCGTCAACCATTACAACACATACTCTTTTGCTTTAATCATAGCGACTACATCTGCTCCAACAAATCCTGTTTAATATTAAGTAAATATAAAACGGATAAGCCCGAAACGCTCACTCTAAACAGAGCATTCGAATCGCCTTTATAAAAATTTAGCCTCTTGATAACTTGAGATCCCTCATTTGACAATTAGATAAGCGATTTTTCCCTTTAAAACCGCTTAAAATCGTAAATAAGACGACAAAAGAACTCATTAATAAGAAATGGTTTGCTATTTTGTGGTCTATTTGCCCACGCTCTTAAGTTTATTTTTCGATTTAGCTGAAATTTTATCTTTTACGCTATAAACATGATCCTTCGTTGGAAATGCACGTGTTCGAACATCTTCAGCATAATGGGCAACCGCTCCCTCAATCGCGGCACCAATTTGCCCAAACTCTTTAACAAACTTAGGTACTTGCGGGCTCAAACCCAACATATCTTCAAGCACCAAAATTTGCCCATCACAATGGGCTGAGGCACCAATACCAATGGTAGGAATGTTAACTTGTTTGGTGATTTTTTTTGCCAAAGGCTCCGCCATACCTTCCAACACAATTGCAAAAGCTCCAGCTTGTTCAACTGCTTTGGCATCATCTTCAATCGCCGCCCAATCTGCCCGTTCACGCCCTTGGGTTTTAAAGCCGCCCATCACATGAACCGCTTGCGGCGTTAAACCAACATGAGCCATCACAGGAATGCCGCGCTTGGTTAAATAAGCGATTGTTTCGCCCATTTGCACACCGCCTTCAAGTTTGATGGCACCACACCCGGTTTCTTTCATCACGCGCGCGCAATGACGAAACGCAACTTCAGGGCTTTCTTCATAGCTGGCAAAGGGCATATCAACAACAACCAAAGCCCGGCTAGAGCCACGCACCACAGCCGCCCCATGCAAAATCATCATATCAAGAGTGACAGGTACAGTTGAAGGCAATCCATGCATGACCATACCCAAACTGTCACCAACCAGGATAAAATCTACATAAGGGTCTATAATGCGAGCAGTGTGCGCATGATAAGCCGTTAATGAAACAATGGGCTTGTCCCCTTTCATTGCCAAAATATCAGGCGCGGTATAGCGTTTTATCGGACGTTGGTGAGACATGAAGAAGCCCCCTTTATCGTCTATCATTATTAAAACAAGCCGCAGATCTTAAAAAAAGATTTCAATCCAGGCTGCTACTTAACTATATGGGGTGAAAATAAGATTGATACAACCCATACTTTTTTACATTAAACATCAGCAGTGATTTAATGAATAAGGGGCACCCCAATTAATAATTTATGCAAATAAAAGGCAAACGCCACATAAAGCCCACCACCAATAACAACAGCCAAAACATCATGCAACCAATTGGGTTGGAAATCTCTTGTCTTGACCAATCCAAATTGCTCTCTTTTCTTTACCGAAATGCGGGCAAAAATCCCCCACAGCAAAAAGCCGCCAAACAAGACCAGTCCAGCCAAATCACCTGCCTTTACCAACAGATGACCAAAAGACCATAATTTAACAGATAGCAATTGCGGATGGCGCACCCAATAGCGGATATGTCCTTTAAGCCGGGCAGAAACAAATAAGATAAAAGCAATAAGGACCAACAACATGGTCACATGGCGCAATTCCATCGGCAAGTCAAATAAAACAATCGGATCATGAAACTGGCTGGCATAGCCCCATATAATTAAGACCAAACCGAGAAAAGCTGTGATGGAATAACCCAGCTTATAATTTTTCTCCCCAACCATTTTAATCAGCTTATGCCGCTTTCGTGGCAAAGCCGGTATCAGGTGGATCCCTAAAAAGAGAACCAACCCCAAAAGTAATAGTCCCATGTAAAGCAACCTTTATAGTTTTTTCTTACCTTTGTAGCACAAATTTTAGGCATTCGCGACCAATAAGACCCTTTCTTTTTGTGCACAATCTTCCATGAGAGTTATGATTTTTAACATTTAATAAGAAGAAGAACCTGCCATTATGCCCTTAGCATAGCCACAAATCATAGACTTTACGCCCAATCTTACTACACTGGTCACATTAACCATGAAACAAAAAACAAATATGAAATGACCCCAGATCAAATCAAAACCCGTTTGTTAAAATTAGAACAAGAGCTCAAAGAGCTTGACGATCTTTCCAAACAAGCCCGGCAAACGGTTACACATGGCCAACAATCTGTTGGACGTCTTTCCCGCATGGACGCCATGCAACAACAAGCCATTGCAAACGCCACCCAGCAAAGACGCAAACAGATTTAAGATGAATGAAAACAGCTCTAGTACACTTGGAAAATGATGACTATTGAAATTATGAAAATTGCGCCCAAGAGATTGCCCCCAAACGCTTAAAGATCGACCCACTCGTCACTCGCTGCACCCAATACACCTCTTCAAGTTAAGCTAATAAACAAATGATCACAACAAATCACTATCTATTGATTTGCAAATCAAATGCTAAAAACTTAAATCAAACCACATCAGCAACAAATAAAGAGATGAATGAATGCACCGCCCTTTTTTGAAAAAAATATCCCTGCTCTGTCTCGCACTGTTTCTACCCCTCATGGTCTTGTCTGCTTGTGCACCCAATAAGAACAATGGTTTTTCCGTACCAGAAGAAAGACCGGAACGCCGCGGCAGTTATTAAAAAGCCCTTGCCCACCAATTACAAAACACATTCATTCGTTTTACGGCTCATCTTGCGTAATTATTTTTTCGTCGCTGCGCCCAAAAACCAAAATATGACCATTGCTTTTAACCGGTACCCAAAATTCTTTTGAGCCGGTTAAATAAGCAAAATCACCCAGGCCCGTGGTCTGTTTCAAACCAAAAGTTCGCGCCACATTAATTTCTTCAACGAATGAGCCATCACGCAGATCAAACTGAAATAAAGACGCCCCATCCTCATCACTGGCATAAACAAACCCTTGTCCATCACTGACAATGCTAGCAATTGGCGGTAAGTGATAAGCGGTGAACGGTTCAATCCCTTGATCTCTTATTGAGATTTTATAAAGCCCGCCGCGCTTTTTATTATTAGCAGAAGGGGAGGCTTGGTCTGTCGTCTCAAGCCCGATAGAGCCCACATACAAATGCTCTTTGTCAATGGCCAAGCCATTCGGGCCAGACAGCTTGGAACTTTGCACCCAAAGTTTCAAAGACTTCTCCTTCTCCAAAACATAAATGGCATTATTTAAAGGCGCGCTGATAAAAAGCTGGCCTTGAGAGTTTGCAACAACATCATAAAAATAAAACACATCATCAATCACAAACCGATTGCTGATTTTGCTATTGGCAATATCAATC
>JANQQH010000353.1 GCA_028285025.1 Hyphomicrobiaceae bacterium
GCAAATTGTCGCGTAATCCGACGGCCCATAGAAAGAGCCAATTGATCCAACCGCTCCACCAATCGCACCACCCCTGAGAATGAACGCTCCATTCTAGGCAAGATATATTCTATCAAATCAGGGCTCACTTCAAGCTGGCGGTCTTCAAATTGCTTAATCAGCATTGTGCGTAACAACATCCCATCTGGCACCTCAATACGAACCACGGGCAAAGCACGAATGCGAGAGCGCAAATCAGGCAAAGCAATCTCAATCTGTCCCGGGGCTTGAGCGCCAGTAAACAACAGATGAAAGTCCTGTTCTTTTGATAAATTAATCAAATGAAACAAGGCATGTTCATCCATGATGCCCTTGTCCAAATCCTCAACAACCAAAGGCTGGCCAATTTGTAACAGCTCCAACTGAGCCCGGCTTAAACTATCAGCTGACAAAATCACCGCACGCGACGCCATTTGCCACACATGAGCCAAGTGGCTTTTACCGCTCGCCTCAGGCCCTTGTAAAAACACAGCCCTGTTGGACCAATTGGGCCAGGTCTCAATCAGTTCCAAGGCAGCCTGGTTGCTAGAAGAAACAAAAAAATCCTGCGCCCCAAGAGCTGGGCGCGGTTTAAAATCAAGGGTTAATTGCTGCATAAAAGGATCACCATCATCACTGGTCATTGGTGTCTCCCTTGCCGTGGCAAGATCAACGCATGCCGACAAAATAAATGGGCAAACAAATTGTGGCCTCTTAAACTAAAAATAAATCTATCCCCTTCAAACGTTTAAGAGGACGCCCCTTTACCCTTGTAAAAATCACTTTTCATGTAGCATTCCAAGAAAAAGCGCACCAACACCCCAATGGTTGCCGCCAAAGGCACCGCAATCAGCATACCAACAAAACCCATTAAATATCCAAACACGAACAAAGCAAAAATCAGCCATACAGGATGCAAGTTCACTTGCTCACCAACAATTTTGGGCTGTAAAAAATTACCTTCAATAAACTGCCCTGTAAGGAACACCCCTAACACCATTAAAATCGGCACCCATTCTGGCCAAAATTGGCTCACCGCCATACCGGCTGAAAGCAACAATCCAATGGCAGAGCCAACATAGGGGATAAAACTCAAAACACCAGCGGTGATGCCTATGAGCAGCCCATATTTTAACCCCACTAACATCAACCCAATCGAATAAATGGCGCCC
Organism: Hyphomicrobiaceae bacterium; assembly: GCA_028285025.1. Classification (GTDB taxonomy): domain Bacteria; phylum Pseudomonadota; class Alphaproteobacteria; order Rhizobiales; family HXMU1428-3; genus HXMU1428-3. The sequence continues at coordinate 1,191 of JANQQH010000353.1, forward strand.
AAGATAAAACAAACCGTAACCTGCCCACGTACAAACCCATTTAAAGTGCGGTCAATCTTAGCAGCCAAACCACGGATCGTGTCGGCATGATCACGCGGCAACCAATTATCGACCCGTTCAATCATATTGTCCCAGTCCAACAACAAGTAAAACGCCACCACTGGAGTGACCACCAGCAAAGACAGCATGCTCACAACAGCCATACTACCATCCCACAATTGACGCAAAAAATCTCCCAGTTTTAACGACGAACTATTGGCAAATTTACGCAACGCGTCCTCAAACCCTAATTCAATCTCAGTGAGTTCCTTACCAAACCAGGCTTGATAATAATGAGCGATAAACCCACGCGCATTTTCCATATAAGCAGGTAAGTCTGTGACAATTTCTTTCAACTCTCTAATCAAAAACGGAAGGATGGTGACAAGCAACAAAAACGTTACAAAAGAAAAACAAATCAAAATGACAATGGTTGCCCAAAGCCGGGAAAAACCAATCCGCTCTAATCGATCAGCAACCGGGTCCAAAAAATAAGCCAACGCAGCGCCGGCCACAAAGGGCAATAAAATCTCGCGCAGCCAAATCATAGCCAGCAAGCTTAACACCACAAACAAGGTCCAAAATACCAAAGACTTTTCCCGAACGCTCATTTTCCCCCCAACTCAAAAAGAAACATATACCCTAAACTTCAGGCCACTATACACCCAAGTCAGGCTTGAAAACCAATTTTTTAATTTAAAAAACAAATATATGGGGGAAAGGGTTGGAAAACCAAATAGGTTACCCATCCAGCAAAACCCAGCCCGTTCCATCACGTGTTAACCTGAGGCCCTGGCTAGCAAGAGCTGGGCTTAAAGCCGAGGCGCCGCCCGGAAAAGCACAACTAATATCGGCCCCGCGGGCAGATAATTTTTCAATATT
>JANQQH010000354.1 GCA_028285025.1 Hyphomicrobiaceae bacterium
TTGAGGTGCCGATTGTGAAAAGCAACATGTCCTTTGGCGCAAGCATTGGCGATGGCTGGTTGGAATATAGCACAGCCTCGTTTGCGCAATGTTTTGCTCAAAAGAGAAACTTAGTCAGGCCCGGTTACATTGGCATGCTAAGAGATATTGTGCGGTTTCATAAACTTGCCCTTAAAGACAAAGACATTTCACCCGATATGCCCCTTGGCCGTTGGATTGAAAAACACAAATTAGGATCGTGGTTTCAAGATTATTTCCTCTTGCCCATGGGCGGCGCTATATGGAGCATGCCAGTTGAGCAAATGCTTGATTATCCAGCAATGCCCTTCATTCGTTTTTTCGACAATCATGGATTGTTAGGCATCAACGATGCCCCGCAATGGTATACCGTGCAAGGTGGGTCTCGTGCTTATGTTGAGAAACTTACAAAACAATTTAAGTCCAACATCAAAATGAACTGTGCCGTTCAAAACGTTATTCGAAGAGAAAACCAGATTGAGGTCGTTGATAGCCATGATATGACCTCTTACTATGATCAGGTCGTTTTTGCCTGTCATAGTGACCAGGCGCTCAAGCACCTTTCGTCTCCCTGTCCCCTTGAGCAGCAAATACTTGGATCAATAAACTATCAAAACAACCTGATGGTTTTACATAAAGACACCAAGTTCATGCCAAAACGCAAGAGCGCCTGGTCAAGCTGGGTTTACCTATCAAATCAAAAACAAGACACCAGCACCTCCATGAGCGTCAGCTATTGGATGAATAATTTGCAACCGCTAAAAACTTCCAGCCCCGTGATTGTAACCCTAAACCCTCATCAAATGCCGCGTCAGGATCTAATCTACGATCAAACAATCCTGGAACACCCTGTTTTTGACAAAGCAGCAATAGAAGCGCAATCTCGATTGGATGAGATTCAAGGCAAAGACCGCATATGGTATTGTGGAGCCTGGCAAGGCTTTGGGTTTCATGAAGATGGCTTGCAAAGTGCCATTGATATGACCCGCAAAATGGGGGTTAACAAACCATGGGGCTAAAGATAAACAAAGATCCCTTTGTGCTTATTGGTGATGTGATGCATCAGCGTTTTTCACCCAAGAAAAATCAATTTTCCTATCCAATCTATTATATTGGTTTGCCTTTAACAAAGATTGATGAGCTGGATCGACAAAAGCAAATTGCCATTGACCGCTTTGCCTTCACGTCCTTTTATAAAAAAGACCATGGCAGCCGAAAGATAGGGGCTGACCTGATATTGTGGGCACGAGGTCAGTTAAAAAAATTCAACCTTCATCACAACATCTCACACATTTCGTTGATTGCAATGCCACGCGTGTTTGGCTTTGTGTTTAACCCGGTTAGCTTTTGGCTTTGTTTTGACCAAAACGGTCACTTGCGCGTCATCCTATATGAGGTGAACAATACCTTTGGGCAAACCCATACCTATGTATGCGCACATCATGATGGCGCCGTTATATCCAATCAAGATTGGATAACATCAAACAAAGAATTTCATGTATCCCCCTATTTAGAACGTGAAGGGATTTATAAATTTCGCATTGCCTGCACATCTGGAAAGTTAGCCATTTGGATTAATTATTATGATGAAAAAGGCAATCATATCTTAGCAACCGCTCTGAAAGGTCATCTTAAAGCGCTAAACGCGAAAACGCTTTCAAAATCATTCTGGACAAGGCCCCTGGTGACCCAAAAAGCAATCTCTTTAATTTATTGGCAAGCGCTAAAACTAAAGACAATGGGGCTGAAATATTTAGCACTGCCATCCCAAAAATCACAGCGGATAAGTTTCAATTCGCAAAGCCCAAGGCGTTAGAGGCTACAGCTATTTTTAAGAGGACTAACATGTTTCATAAAACAATCGCATTTCGTTTTTTTAAAGCGCTGGAAAACATTGAAAAGGGTTCAATAGTGATTATTGCGCCTGATAATAAGATTTACGAATTTTCTGGCGCTCAACCAGGCAAGACGGTACGCATTCATGTTTATGATTGGCGCACATTCACCGCTTTTGCTTTCAAAGCTGATATTGGAATGACCGAAAGTTACATGAAGGGGTGGTGGGATACAAATAGCATTGAAAATCTTTTTCTATTTGTCTTTGAAAATGAAAAAGCTTTACAACATTACATTAACGGAAGAACGCTCACCCATCTTCTATCACGCCTGATGTATTTGTTTTCGCGCAACACGGTGGCTGGCAGCAGCAAAAACATTCATGCTCACTATGATTTAGGCAATAAATTTTACCAGCTCTGGCTTGATGGATCGATGTCATATTCATCAGCGCTTGGCGTGAATGAGAACGACACTTTAGAAAAAGCCCAACACCAAAAATATGACCGGCTGCTATCTTTATTAAACAATCCAAAAGGGTCACTCCTTGAAATAGGATGCGGTTGGGGCGGTTTTGCGGAGCGGGCCATAACAAACACGCAGGCGCATGTGAAAGGCATAACAATTTCTCCAGCTCAATATGACTATGCAAAAACACGCCTCAATGGGGCCGCAGACATAGCTCTTGAAGATTATCGGCACCAACAAGGAAAATATGACCATATCGTTTCCATTGAAATGTTTGAGGCTGTCGGGGAAGCTTTCTGGCAAACATATTTTCAAAAATTAAAATCTCTGCTCACATCCAATGGCACCGCCGTTATTCAAACCATAACAGTTGATGAGAAATGTTTTGACCTTTACCGAAAAAGTGGAGACATGATTAGAACGTTTATTTTTCCAGGCGGCATGCTCCCCTCGCAAACCCGGTTCATACAAGAGGCACAAAAAGCCGGGCTAAACGCCGGCCAACCATTTAAATTCGGCCAAGATTATGCCAAGACCATGATGGTATGGCTGAAAAACTTTGAAAGCAACACACCTGCAATTCGTGCATTGGGTTTTGATGAACCTTTTATACGGTTATGGCGATTTTATCTATCAACCTGTATTGCGCTCTTTAAACATGGGCGAACAGATGTAATGCATGTGGAGCTTGCCCATGCCTAAACCATTCATGCAAGCTTACAGTTTCATTTGTTTGTTTTTGGTTATGTCTGCGGTTTTAAACAGCACGGCTTTTGCAAACAGCCCTGCTCCTCTAAAAGAGAATCTAGAACAAAAAATTCTCCCTGGCGCTCAAAAACTTGGAAGCGGACGGTTAACATTCTTTGGATGGTCAATTTACCAAGCCTCTCTTTACAGCTTTGAGAAGAAGATTTCTTTTAACAGCCCCTTTTTATTGTCTATCGAATATGACCGGCCGGTTAAAGGCATGCAGATTGCAAAAAAGTCGATTGAAGCCATTCGCTATTTAGGGTTTGACAATGAATATCACCTGGCAAGTTGGTATGCCCAAATGCGTCTTATTTTTCCAGATGTAACAAAGGGAACACATCTTATCGGCCTTTATATGCCCAAACAAGGCGTGCGCTTTTATCATGGCTCAAAACCCATCGGCATGATCAAAGATACCCAGTTTGCTAGCTGGTTTTTTAATATTTGGCTGAGCGAGAAAACAAAATTGAAAGGCCTAAGACGCCAGTTGTTAGGTATGAAATGACAAAGACCGCACAAAATCTTCCCCTTTTGTCTTTATTCCACTATGGCTTCATTGCATTGCCTGTAGCCGTTGCCGGTTTTCCAATTTATCTACTAGCGCCAGATTTTTATGCCACCCAATTTGGACTTTCACTGACAAGCCTTGCAACTGTTTTATTGATCTTGCGTTTTATTGACGGCATTCAAGACCCCTTTATTGGCGCTTTTTCTGATAAATTCCATAATGTAAGGCCGATCATTATCATTGGCTCTTGTCTAGCTCTTGTTTTATCATTTTGGTTTTTATTCCAGCCTCTGACCAAAGATGAACATCTTATCTGGTTTGCAGCCAGCATTTTTTTCATCACCACCGCCTACAGCATATTAGTGATCAACATCACAGCTCTTGGAGGTATCTGGGCCGATAACACCCATGATCGAACCAGAATAGCGATGGTCAGAGAAGCTTGCGGTCTTATTGGGTTACTCGTCGGTGTTTTGCTCCCAAGCCTTTTAAAAGAAACGATGCCCTTATCGAATGTTTTTGCATTTATGAGTTCGATATTATTCGCGTTAATGATAATCGGACTGTTATTATTTTTAAGCTGGTATTACCTCAATCTTGATGACATCCAGCCCAAACAACCAAAAGAATACCGCATTGCGTTTCTAAAAAGCTGGTCTGATATGCCTGGTGAGACCAAAAGCTTCTTTTTCATTTATGGCCTCAACATCCTTGCGTCTAGCATACCAGCAATATTGGTTATCTTCTTTGTCAGAGATTTTCTGCAAACCCCGTCTTATCTGGGATTGTTTCTTGCCCTTTATTTTTTATCTGGTGTCATTGGCATGATTGCCTGGAGTTTTCTAAGTAGACTGTTAGGTGATAAATATAAAACCTGGTGCTATGCCATGGCGGTTTCAATTTTAAGTTTTATCTGGGTGTTGTTTTTACAGCCAGGAGATCTCATCGCTTTTAGCGTAATATGTGTGATATCTGGTTTGGGGTTTGGGGCAGATTTATCTTTGCCACCTTCTATTTTGGCTGATCATATTGCGTCTCATCAACGCCGTTCTGAAAGCGGTTTTTATCATGCGCAAATGACCTTGCTCACAAAACTATCTCTAGCGCTTTCAACCGCTGTGGTTTTTCCCATTTTGGATTTTTCTGGCTTTAAGCCATCTTTAGAAAATGACAGTAATGCTCTTTTTATTCTCGTGGTTTGTTATGCCCTTATTCCTTGTTTAATTAAAGCCGTCTCGGTCGTGCTGCTTGTTCGCCACGCATTCTTTTTAAAGTTTAAAGGGGGAGTTTAACATGATGAAATATCTCATCGCCTTTATTTGTTTTATCTTGCTTGGAGCCATCGCTATGTTCACAGTCGCCAATAATCACAAAATCGACTATTATCAAAACACAACGCCAAAGGCCGATTTGAAAGCCTATTTTAACGGGCCCATAAAAGCCTGGGGCATCATTCAAGATTGGCGCGGACGTGTGGTTTCTCGTTTTGATGTTAGCATGGTCGGGCGTTGGGAGGGGGACATAGGCACCCTTGAAGAAGATTTCAGCTATTATAATGGCGGCAAACAAAAACGAGTTTGGACCATAAAAAAACTTAGCAATGGAAGCTATGTTGGGGAGGCTGAAGATATCATAGATCAAGCAAAGGGGTCACATAAGGGATCAGCTTTGTTTTGGAATTACTCAATGGATATCCCTGTAGAAGGGCGTACCTATCGGATAAAATTTGATGATTGGATGTGGCAAATGAATGATGGTGTGTTAATCAACCGGTCTTATTTAAAAAAATTTGGCTTTACCGTTGCTGAACTCACTTTATTTATGAAAAAATAAATTTATGCCGGTTGCTCCACAAGAAACAATCTGGATTGTCGGTGCCAGTGCCGGCATTGGACGCGCCCTTGCACAATTATATGCGAGCAAAGGCGCCAAGCTTGTTCTTTCAGCAAGATCACATGAAGCCTTAGACGCTTTAAACCAAAAGCTGGGAGGAAGCCATGTTGTGATGCCCTTAGACGTGAGTGATCGCCAAGCCATGGACCAGGCTATTAACACGCTTAAAACCAATCAGCTTTGCATCGATCGAGCCATTTTTATGGCCGCGATTTATAAACCACAATCAATTGAAACGATGGACCTTGATTTTGCCGACCAGCTATTGCGTGTCAATGTGCTTGGATGTTTCATTTTTGGGAAAGCCATTTTTAACTTCATGAAACAACAAAGCCATGGCCAAATTGCAATTTGTGGGAGCGTTGCTGCATATCAAGGTCTACCAAACGGGCAACCTTACAGTGCAAGCAAAGCGGCAATTCAAAACTTTACGGAAAGCCTCTACCTGGAAGCGCCCCAAACAATCGATATAAAACTGATCAGCCCTGGTTTTGTTCGAACACGGACAACAGATTTAAATGAATTTGAAATGCCTCATTTGATGGAACCAAATGAGGCAGCTGTTGCCATTGAAAAAGGGCTTAAGACGAAACGGTTCGAGGTTCATTTCCCCAAAAAATTTACATGGCAATTAAAAATTCTTGCGCTGCTACCATATCGATTATCATTGAAAATCATTAAGACATTATTTTAAACCGAGCGACTTGCACAAGGCTGATGCCTCAATCTTTTCGAAATAGAATCCATTCTCTTTTGAAAGGATATATAGACGCTCTGCAAGAATTTGTTCTGATGTTTTCTCAGGCAACAGAATACATAAAATTAATAGGTCCTGAGCCTAGACATTGTGTTGCCTCAAAAAAAAGAGCGCCTGTCTTTCGACAAACGCTCTTCACTTAAACAAAGCACTCGTCTCATTTTCCTCAGGCCGGTTGCTGTGTGGGCATCTGAAGGCCCCACTAAAAAGCCCGCCCCAAGGAAATGAGACACAGTATTGGACTTGAGGGAAAGTACACTGAAGCGCGATAGCGCTGAAGGACTTTCACTCAAACACGGGGTGGCTACATCATGCCGCCCATGCCGCCCATGCCGCCCATACCTCCCATGCCGCCCATATCAGGCATACCACCAGCAGCGGCTTCATCTTTCGGTGCATCAGCAACACCAGCTTCAGTTGTGATCATCAAACCAGCAACAGAAGCGGCATCTTGAATAGCTGTGCGCACAACTTTAGCCGGGTCAATAATGCCCTTTTCAACCAAGTTGCCATACTCATCTTTTTGCGCGTCATAACCAAAGCTTTCAGTTTTCTTGTCCAAAACTTTGCCCACAACGATAGAACCTTCAACACCAGCATTTTCTGAGATTTGGCGAATAGGCGCTTGCAAGGCCCGGCGCACAATGTTGATGCCCGCATCTTGGTCCTCATTATCACCAACAGCTTCAATTTTATTGGATGCACGAAGCAAGGCAACACCCCCGCCAGGGACAATGCCAGCTTCAACAGCAGCCCGCGTGGCGTTCAATGCATCATCAACACGGTCTTTGCGCTCTTTCACTTCCACTTCTGTGGCACCACCAACCGCAATCACAGCAACACCGCCAGCCAATTTGGCCAAACGCTCTTGCAGTTTTTCACGGTCATAGTCTGATGTTGTTTCTTCGATTTGAGCACGGATTTGAGAAACGCGTGCTTCAATCTCTTTACGTTTGCCAATACCATCAACAATCGTTGTGTCGTCTTTGGTAATAGAAACGCGCTTAGCACTGCCAAGCATATCAAGTGTAACGTTCTCAAGCTTAATGCCAAGATCATCAGAAATCATCTGACCACCAGTAAGAACGGCAATGTCTTGCAACATCGCTTTACGCCGATCACCAAAGCCAGGAGCCTTTACAGCCGCCACTTTCAAGCCACCGCGCAATTTGTTGACAACCAAAGTGGCCAACGCCTCACCGTCAATGTCTTCAGCAATGATAAGAAGAGGGCGAGACGATTGAACCACAGATTCAAGCACAGGCAACATGGCTTGCAAAGAAGACAATTTCTTTTCGTGAATAAGGATCATCGGATCTTCAAGTTCACAAATCATTTTGTCAGCGTTGGTGATGAAGTAAGGAGACAGATAACCACGGTCAAACTGCATACCTTCCACAACTGAAAGCTCGCTTTCAAGTGATTTGGCTTCTTCAACAGTGATCACACCTTCATTGCCAACTTTTTGCATTGCTTCAGCAATCATGTCACCAATAGAAGCTTCACCATTGGCAGAAATGGTGCCAACTTGAGCAATCTCATCAGAAGAGTTTACTTTCTTAGAGGCGTTATCAAGATATTTAACAACGTCAATCACAGCTTTATCGATGCCGCGTTTCAGATCCATTGGGTTCATGCCAGCAGCAACTGATTTAAGGCCTTCACGCACAATAGATTGCGCCAAAACAGTCGCTGTTGTTGTGCCGTCACCGGCAACATCATTGGTTTTAGAGGCAACTTCGCGCACCATTTGTGCGCCCATATTCTCAAACTTATCTTCAAGTTCGATTTCTTTCGCAACGGTCACACCGTCTTTTGTTGTGCGCGGTGCGCCAAAAGAGCGGTCGATCACAACGTTACGGCCCTTAGGGCCAAGCGTTACTTTTACAGCATTAGCAAGCACATCAACACCGCGTAACATTTTATCGCGGGCTTCAGTTCCAAAGCGTACGTCTTTTGCAGACATGAGGTCTCTCCTAAATTTAAAATAGAGATAAAACGAAAAAGGGCACCCTCATTTCAAATAGGGTGCAAACGAAAAGGGGGCAAAGGGATTAACCAAGCACGCCCATAATGTCGGATTCTTTCATGATCAACAGGTCATCACCATCAATCTTCACTTCCGTGCCAGACCATTTGCCAAACAGCACTTTGTCGCCGGCTTTAACGTCAAGCGGTGTAATATCACCATTGTCGTTTTTAATGCCATTTCCAACAGCCAAAACTTCACCAGTTTGCGGCTTTTCTTGTGCAGTATCAGGAATAATAATGCCGCCAGCGGTTTTTTGGTCTTCTTCAAGACGCTTTACCACCACACGGTCATGAAGCGGACGAAATTTCATATTCTTAAGTCTCCTGTATCAAACGTTAATCAAGAATGATCCCACAAAGGGGCTCAAACCTGATCATAATTTGGTTTTTCTTAGCGTGGATAGATTATTAGCACTCTCTTTTGGCGAGTGCTAACATTGGGAATGATTTAAGAGATAAGACCTATTCTGTCAAGCTATATAGACTATGGTTAATAAAAAAATAAGCGGGACGAAGCTTTTATAGTTAAGAAAGTCTTAAACGGGAAAAAGCTGGCAGCCAAAAGACCGCCAGCCGTTAAGGGCTACCCCTTATCTTGAGAAGAATAGCCTGACCAATCCACATTGCGGGTCATGTACATCAAGCCTGCCAGCATGAAGAACCCAGACAGCGAGCCGATCAGCAACGCATAATCTTCCACCCGCAACAGCAAATACAACAAGCCATAAATCGTCAGCAAAATACCGCCCAGGAACAATCCCTTTTTCGGGCTTTTCAGCGCACTAGAGGTATAAAGCCCGATTAATAAAGACGTGGCAACCGAGGCCAGCCCATAAGCAATCTCAAACCCAAAATGCTCCGCCAGCCCCAGCAAAACCAGATAAAAAATCAGCAAAGCAAAACCGACAAACACATACTGGATCCAATGGACAGGGCGCCCAACATAAACCTCCATGATAAACACCAACAAAAACACCGTGGCAATAAAAGCCACCGCATATTTCAACGCCCGGGAAACCAAATCATAAAACCCAACAGGCTGATAAAGTTTCACCCCAAACAAATTATGTTGCATCAGTTTTGACAGATCTTTGCGAATATGCACCTGGCCTTGCCCGCGGGCCAATTGCGGCACATGCCATTTGGCCTTAAACCCGGAAGAGCTAATCTCACGATCTGAGGGCAAAAAGTTACCCATAAAGGAAGGGTGGGGCCAGTCAGAGCTCATGCTCACATGGGTCTCAGAGCCAGACGGTTCAAACTGCAAATAATTCGTGCCGTTGACCGGCAACTCAAATTCAAACGCAAACCCAGAGGCGAGCGCTTGTGGCGACACTTTCACATGAATGCCCGAGGCCCTTTGCGTATCCAAGCCAACGCCTGCCTGAAACCGCTTTTTTGTCTCCCCGATTAGTACGTCAGTGGTTTTCTTAATCGCCCGCACATCAGAAATCTGCACCGCCAGCACAGCCGCCTCTAACCGGGGCTCAAAATTCTCTCGCTGAAAACGCGCCATGTCAGCAGCTAGGAATTTACCCTTATAAGTCACATTGCTCTTATAAACCGGGACCTTATAAATCCCGCGGCTCAATTCTTGCGCTTCAACTTTGGCGGCAACGTCCAAGGTCTCAGGCAGAAAAATGCCGAACCGCGTTTCTGTAAACCGTGTCTTGTTACCTTGTCGGTCCATCCGCTCCGTTTCTCGTTGCAAAGGCACAATCAAATAAGGCCCTGCAAAGGCTTGCTGGCGCCCCCATTTGCGCCCCACCTCACTAATCGCTTGGCGTGAATAGCGCTCACGCTCATCCACCACCAAATAAACCAGCAATAACGGGATCATCAACACCAAGGTTAAAATACCCAGCACAATAAACTTAAATGCCGGCGTGCTTAAAAGTTTAGAAAACGACCCAGATCCAGACATGACCATCCCTCATAAAAGAACTGCAAATAAACGACGTTTATTTTGGCGAGGAATATGGCCAAATTGGGCAAAGAAAAGGGAGATAGAAAGGTATTTGAAAAAAGGGACCCGTTTATTGCTCATAAGGTTTTTGTTGGGCATCAACCTCAGGCACAGCCAGCACGCGCTTGTCTTCAGGCAATTTCATCTGAGCTTTCAAATAGGCCAGCCGGTCCGCCACAGTTGGTGGGGCCTCAGGTAATTTGTAAAAAAATCGATCAATCCAACCCATACCCTTAGAGACATCAGGGGTCAACAACATCGCTTTTTCATAATCAGCAATTGCCTTTTCATAGTGCCCCATATGATCATGAATAATCCCCCGGCTGGCATAATAGCCGCCAAACTTACCCTCCAGCTCAATTGCTTCATCAATAAAGCGTAAAGCTTCCGGAAAGTCTTTCACCTGCACCATGGTATTGGCAAGCCCAGCATAAGCTGGCGCAAAATTGGGGTTGGCCTGCAACGCTTCTAAGTAAGACGCTTTAGCACGCCTGTAGCGCTGATCATTAAAATAAGTGTTGCCCGCTTGATAGGCAATTTCCCCTGGTGCTTTGTTAGCAAAATAGCCATAAACCATGCTTCCAACAGTAACAAGGCCAATGGCAATGGCCAACCAAACAAAGAATTTATACGAACGGTCTTCAGTCATAGCGTGCCATATCCTGCCTTAATATCGATGGTAAGATTTTAGCATAAGCTTCAGTTCTGTATGGAACTAAGATAAGCAGCAGGCTTTTTAAAAGCCTGCTCTTAACAATTTTTACGGCTCAACTTCAGATATATCATCTCTCAAGGCTTCTACCTTATGGTGAGGCACTGTAGAAAGTTCCATCCGATAAGCCAGGTACCACATCATGAACACACCAAGCAGCCACCAAACAATTTGCCACATCCAAATTGAAGGAATGCCAAACAGCCAGCTATCAGGCATGCGCGGATCGCCAAACAATGTATTGCCAATCACTGCACCTGGGCCTATGCCAAAGAAGAACCATATCAAAGCAATCACCCAAGCAAAGGGGATCATAGAGCGCTTCTCTTCCGGTAAACCAGCATGTTCAGTTAAGAAATTGTGATATTTCATGCGATGCTCAAACCCATTGCGTGTCTGGGTCAAGGCAGAGATAAGAACCGCGAAAACCATGTTAGAAAAAATGCCCCAGAAAGCAGAGTGCATGGTAAGCGGATTACGTCCCCATGGAATATCAAGCCCGGTAAAGTCAGCAATCGCGCCATTGGTTCTGTCTGTTAACACAACCGCAATAAGACCAGCAACCAGCCCCCAAGTAATGCCCGCGCGGGTAAACCAAGGCACATAACAAATCGCAATCAAAGCTGGCACCATTTGGAAACCAAAGGCCACCGCCAAGCCACCA
>JANQQH010000026.1 GCA_028285025.1 Hyphomicrobiaceae bacterium
GCGGCGCGCGCCATGATGGGAAGGGTTGCAAATTCTGGTTTCGTGATTGGTCTTATTTTGTGATAGCCCTCCAACAAGCGGTTTGCTTTGGTGACATTAAAGCTAGCATCTTGCTCAAAACACCAGGCATTCATGGTTATGGCTACATCAAGCATTAAGAAATCAGTGCAGGCAAAATAAAAATCGATTAAGCCGGAAATAGTATTGCCAAGGAAAAATACATTGTCTGGAAACAGGTCTGCATGGATGACCCCTTTGGGTAAATCTTGAGGTCAGTTTTGGGATAGAAAATTTAGTTCATCTTCTATTAATTGGCTAAGATTTGGTTGAATTGAATCCATATCTCCATCAGTGTTTTGATAAAAATTTTGCATGCCTTTGATTGTGAAGCTATTTTCACGCTTCATGGTGAAATCTTGCCCCTTTTGATGGAACTGGGCCATGACCGTGCCCAGAGCTGAGCAATGATGGGCTTTGGGTGTTTTCACAGACATGCCATCAAGAAACGTAAACAGGGCAGCCGGACGCCCAGCGCAAGTGCCAAGGGTTTGGTTGTTTTTATCTGGAATGGGCGTTGGGCACGAGATGCCCGCTCTGGCCAAATGGTCAATCAGGTGCAAGAAAAAGGGCAGATCATCTTTATTGACCCGTTTTTCATAAAGCGTGAGGATGTAGCGTCCTGTTTCTGTCTCGAGCAAAAAATTGGTGTTCTCAACCCCTTCGGCTATGCCTTTGAAGGAGGTGGGCTGGCCAATGTTATAGTCTTTTAGAAAATTGACTAACTGTTCGTCTGAGACGTTGGTGTAGACAGCCATTTTTTAAGGCCTTTTTTGTTTTATGATGCGGGGTGTAGTTGACGTGGCAATTTAAACGCTACATTTTCTGTGGCTGTGGTGATGGTTTGCACAGTTGTGTCAAATCTTGACTTAAACGCATGAATGATTTCATCAACCAGAATTTCTGGAGCCGATGCGCCTGCGGTGATGCCGATGGTTTTATGATCGCTTATTTCGTCCCAGGGAATTTCTGAGGCGTTTTGCACCAGAAAGGCAGCCTTGGCCCCGGCACGTTCGCCGACCTCAACCAAACGGCGCGAATTGGAACTATTGGGGGCGCCCACGACCAACAAACAATCGCATTGGCTGGCAATTTTTTTAACCGCTTCTTGGCGGTTGGTTGTGGCATAGCAAATGTCTTGCTTTTTAGGATATTTAATGTTGGGGAAAC
>JANQQH010000029.1 GCA_028285025.1 Hyphomicrobiaceae bacterium
AGCTGCAAAATTGCGCCCTGTCTCACCCAGTACAACAACCACACCGCCTGTCATATATTCACAGCCGTGATCGCCTGTACCCTCAACAACAGCAATGGCGCCAGAGTTGCGTACTGCAAAACGCTCGCCAGCGATGCCTCTGAAATAGCATTCACCGGAAATGGCGCCATAGAGCACGGTGTTGCCAACTATAATGCTTTCTTCTGGAACAATGCCAGATTCAACAGGGGGGCGAACGATTAAGCGTCCGCCTGAAAGGCCTTTGCCAACATAGTCGTTGCCCTCGCCAATCAGATCAAGGGTAACGCCTTGAGCGACCCAAGCGCCAAAGGCTTGACCGGAAATACCTCTGAAGGTGACCCAGATGGTGTCATCAGCCAGGCCTTCATGGCCATGTTTTAACGCAATCTGACCAGACAGCATGGCGCCAGTTGAGCGGTCTACATTGGTAATTGGCAAATCCAGTTTTACTGGGGTCTTATTTTCAATGGCCTGCTCGGCTAGCTCAATCAGTTTGCGATCTAGGATGTCATCAATCATGTGCTTTTGTGCTTCGCTATGATGGATGCCAATGTCACCATCTCCTGTTTCAGGACGATAGAACAGTTTGGTGAAATCAAGCCCTTGGGCTTTCCAATGATCAATGGCTTGGTCTTTTTCCAAGAAATCAGAATGGCCGATACATTCATTTAACGTGCGCACACCCATTTGTGCCATTAGCGCGCGGGCTTCTTCTGCGACAAAAAAGAAATAGTTGATCACATGTTCTGGCGTGCCTTTAAAGCGGCGGCGCAATTCTGGGTCTTGGGTGGCGATGCCAACTGGGCAGGTGTTTAAGTGACACTTTCGCATCATTAAACAGCCAGAGGCAATCAATGGTGCGGTGGCAAAGCCAAATTCATCTGCCCCTAACAAAGCGCCGATGATGACATCACGCCCGGTGCGCAGGCCGCCATCAACTTGTACAGCAACACGAGAGCGCAAATTGTTGAGCACGAGAGTTTGTTGGGTCTCTGCCAAGCCGATTTCCCATGGGGAGCCAGCATGTTTAATCGAGGTAAGCGGTGAGGCGCCTGTGCCGCCTTCAAACCCGGCAATGGTGATGTGATCAGCTCTTGCCTTGGCAACGCCGGCGGCAACGGTGCCCACGCCCACTTCAGAGACCAGCTTAACGCTAATGTCTGCGCGGGGGTTGACGTTTTTAAGGTCGTAAATGAGTTGTGCCAAATCTTCGATCGAATAAATGTCGTGGTGGGGGGGCGGTGAGATAAGACCAACACCTGGGGTTGAGTGACGGCATTTGGCAATCACATGATCAACTTTGTGGCCCGGTAATTGGCCACCTTCACCAGGTTTTGCCCCTTGCGCCATTTTAATTTGGATCATGTCTGAATTGGCAAGGTATTCAGTGGTCACGCCAAAGCGGCCAGAGGCCACTTGTTTAATGGCAGAGCGTTCGCTGTCTCCATCAGGTTTGGGGGTAAAGCGTTCGCGTTCTTCCCCGCCTTCACCGGTGTTAGACTTACCGCCGATCCGGTTCATGGCTATGGCCAGGTTGGTGTGAGATTCTCGCGAAATAGAGCCGTAAGACATGGCGCCGGTGGCAAACCGTTTTACGATTTCACTGGCCGGTTCCACCTCGTCCAGCGGAATTTCTGAGCGGCCTAAGTCTTGCGCTGATTTAATACGGAACATGCCGCGTAAGGTTTTTAATTCTTCGTCTTGTTTGTTAACCGCGTCTGAAAACTCTTTGTATTTGTCTGGCAAGTTACCGCGCACAGCGTGTTGTAGGTCGGCAATGGTTTCAGGCGTCCAGACATGTTTTTCACCGCGATGGCGGAAAGCATATTCGCCGCCAACATCAAGGGCGCCCACTAAAATTTGCTCGCGGCCAAAGGCAGCGGCATGGCGGTTGAATGTTTCAAGTGCGACTTCTTTCAGGCCAACCCCTTCAATTTGTGAATGGGTGCCGGTGAAGTATTGAGCGATAAACTCGGTATTGAGGCCAACCGCGTCGAAAATCTGGGCGCCGCAATAAGACTGATATGTTGAGATGCCCATTTTGGACATGACTTTTAATAAGCCTTTATTGATTGCCTTGGTGAACCGTTTTGTAGCTTCTGCAAAGTTAATGTCTTCTTCAAAATCATCAATTAAGGTCTCGATGGTGTCAAAGGCCAGGTATGGGTTGATGGCCTCAGCGCCGTAGCCGCCAAGGGTGGCAAACTGATTGATCTCTACAGCTTCACCTGTTTCTACCAACAGGCCAACAGAGGTGCGCAAGCCTTTGCGAATAAGGTGATGGTGTACACTTGAGGTGGCGAGCAGAGCAGGGATTGGCAATTGTTCTGCAGAGATGGCCCGGTCTGATAGAATAATGATGTTAAAGCCATCTTTTACCGCTTGTTCGGCACGTGCTTGCAAGGCACTGACCGCTTCGGCCATGCCGTCAGGGCCCTTTGAGGCGGCAAAAGTGATGTCTAGTGTGTGAGTTTTAAAATCATTGTCTGGAATGTCACTAATGGCGCGTAGTTTTTCTAATCCCTCATTAGATAAGACCGGCTGGATGTTCAGATCCAAATGAATCTTGTCACGAAAAAATGGAATCAGGTCTCCAGCTTGTCCGCTTAGATGGCATTAAGGTAAGTAGGTAGGTAAATAGTTTGCTGTTCTGTAAGTGCAGCCGATTAATTGAAACAAAAAGAAAGCTCCGAACAGAATATCTTATATTGAGTTCAAAGCTTTGTATTGTCAGTACCTGCTAATGCATTAATTAAACAGCGACCCGTAAGTATTCGGTTATTGTAAAGACGATTTCAAATAATGTTATACAAGACTGCTGCCCGTTTTGCAGGATCCAGAGGATTCTAATTGTACCCGAATACCCCAAAAGACTTTCGAGGGCTTTTGTTTTTATACGAGCAACTGCGCCAATCTTGAGTTGATTCACCGGGCAACGGCAGTTTTCATTTCAAGGCAAAATTCAACGCTAGAACGTTATAAAAATGCATAAAAACAGTTCATAAAACTCTAAAATTTAAAAACAATTTTTGACGACGTTACTTCAGGTCATTAATCAAAATTCGAAATAAAACTGGAAAAAAATGTAGTGCAGTAAAGGAATGGAAAACCATTTTTTGACCTTGGTACCATTACCAAAGCACGCATGAAATAACAAGAAAAAACATATCCAAAACATGTTATTCTAAATAATAGAGGATGAGGATGAGTTTGTTGAAGCGCCCATTTT
>JANQQH010000042.1 GCA_028285025.1 Hyphomicrobiaceae bacterium
CGGAAAAATATTAAGATGATGGGAAAACACCCCCAAACTCTAATCAAAACTTGTCTTAACAGCGCAAAAATGCTGTGCCTTGTTGTTATAACAAGTGGACTTCTACAAGGCTGCGCTTTTAAACCGCTTTATGCGCCAACAGCCTCAAATCAAGAACTCACCACAGTTTTAGCGAGCATTGATATTCCTGAAGTACCTGGCCGGGTTGGTCAACAAGTACGCAATGAGTTGATCTTTCGCTTTACCGGCGGGGGCCATGCAGATGCTCCGCAATATAAATTGGTGCTAGCCGTAAAAGAAAGAGTGACCTCACAACTTGTTGAGAGGGATGGTGACAGCCGTGGTCAGATTTACCAGCTAACCACAAATTTTAAACTTTACGCGATCACAGATGGTAAAAACCCGCTTTTAACAGGTAAATCATATAGCAAGGCCACGTTTCTTGATAATGACTCAGTCTATGCCAATGTGCGCTCACGTCGCGATGCAGAAAATCGCACCGCCAAAGTCACTGCCGACGATATCCAAGGCCGTATAGCTGCCTTTTTATCCAGCAACAGTTAAAAAACAATGGTTGCGGTTAAAAACGCCGACATTGCTCGCCTTCTCTCTAACCCAGACAAATTTGATGCTTACCTCATCTATGGGCCTGATCAAGGCCTGGTCACAGAACGCGCAGCAACATTAAGCAAAAACTTGGCAGTCCATAGCAATGGATCATCTGAACAAGTCAAACTGTTAAACGAGGATTTAAGCACCAACCCTGAACGCTTAGGCCTTGACCTGAAAACCATTTCAATGTTTGGCGAGCGCAAAATCATCCGCTTAGAAGCCGGTAAAGACTTACCCATAAACACCCTTGAGACCTTATTAAAAGACACACCCTTTGAAGCTGATCTCATCATCGAAGCCGGCGATTTAAAAAAAACAGCCAAATTAAGAAAGCTGTTTGAGAACAACACCAACACTGCTGCCATTGCCTGCTACACAGACACAACTGCCTCGCTTCATCAACTTGTGAAAGACGTCTTGGAGCCCAACAACATCACCATCACCAAAGAAGCTGAAAAACATCTGGTCACCCACCTTGGCGCTGACAGGGCCTTGAGCCGAGCGGAGTTAGAAAAGCTATGTCTTTATGTACAAGACAAAAAAGAAATCACCATAAATGACATTGACACCATCCTTGCTGACATGTCCCAAACAGCCATTGACGGCATCATCACCAACACCCTCCTTGGCAACCCGCAAAATGCTCTAAAGCAATTATCACGCAGTCTCGACAGTGGCCTCAACTCAGCGCCAATTTTTTTAGGGCTCTTGCGCCAATTACACCAATTACATAAAGGGGCTTTAAGCGTAAACGCGGGTCAAACCATTTACAACGTTGCCAAAACCCAGCGCCCACCCCTTTATTTTGAACGGCGTGATAATTTCATAAAACAGCTCAATCTTTGGCAAGAAGATCACCTGGCCCATGCCATAAACAAAACTCAACAAACAATGACTGCTGCACGCAAACGTAACAACCAGTCCCTAGAAACAAGCGAGCTGGAAGCCCTCATTCTTTCACTTGCAAACTTTTCCAAACAGCGCACACGATAAGGGAGCACGAACACTGTTTCTGAATATAAGCTGAACGCGCTCACCCAACTCCGGCCTGATTCCAGCCCCATTTCAGCCCCAAAAGATTGGTAAACAAAACCTTAACAAGTCCGGGAACGAGGTTTGGCCAATAAAATTTGGCTACATTTAGTCTTGTGTGTAAGTCATCGCGAAACAGACCTGTTTGACCTAGCAAAAAGTGGTTAGTTCAATATAACACGACCATATAGACGACGTACAAACTCAAGTTAAAAAAACACCCCGGACAAGCTTTGCAGTTAAAATAAGCTTAAGGGTTAAGAGTCGTAATGAGTGAGTTAATAAGAAACAGCGGCGTCTATCAACGACTGACCTCAAGCACAAAAGAATTAGAACGTCTCTTTACCGAGGTTGACGAAAAGAAAACCCCACCAGACATCAAAAAAGTCTTGCTCCTTATGGGGCTGGGCACACTATCCTGGATTTCCACCTATTCAGGTCTTCTAGAACTCATCAAAGCCAATTCCGGCGACATTGCCTTTACCTACAAACTGTCCATTGGTTTTGCTGTTGCCATGCTGATGTTGATGATCGTTTATATCCTTGATCAACTGTTTGCCCCCCTAAACTGGTTGCTCCGCACCATTTATATTTTTGGCTATATTTTTCTCACCATCATTTCCGTTGGCTTTGGCTTTGGCTTTTATTGGAAATTTCTTGAAAGCCGCTCAGAGGCCACCCGATCGGCAGAAAGTGCCATCACCCAGGTCCAAGGCACCTTACAAGCCGGACAAACACGGCTGGAACAATTAGAGCAAACCCTGACAAGCCTCACCGCTCTTTCCTTGCAAAAGGCAAAAGAAGAACGCGAGCAAGGCAATAGCTGCCCCAATTCTAGGCCTGGAGATGGCCCCCGCCGCCGCCTGCGTGACCAAGATGCCAAAAACTTTTCCTTTGCAGGTGACTTTATCACCAAACGGGCCCAAGCAGTCGCAAATGACATTAAGCGCCTTAATGGCGACATGACAAAAGTCTCAACCCGCCACCCGTCAACCATTGATCCAACAACTGGCACACGTAACGCCTTTTTGAAAACCTTAAACCAACAGCTGGATATGACCATCACCAGGTTCAACGCCTTTCGCACAGATCCTCAGTTGCAATCCATCCGCAACAATCTTGCCCAGCGCGCCAATACGACCATTTTCCCCAATGGAACAGGCGGCACATTCAAATGTCCTGACGCTCAATTACAGGCCGCACTTCAAGGCGTAGTGCTGGCCATAGACCAGCTCCCAACAGTGCAAAAACCCAAAATTAGCGCTGTGGAAGGCTCTGAGGCCACCATAGAAGCCTTCCGCCGTTTAGGCGCAACACTTAACGGACTATTGGTCTTTAAACTCCCGCCCAGTGGAGATGAATTGCGAGAGCTGCGCCAAAAAGCTGTTCGCTCCGTGAATGAAAAAAAATCACCAACGACCTTCGTTGATACCCAACCGGGCCTGAATGAGCGCGACTATATCCCATTAGCCATTGCTATCTTTGTCGATTTTTGCTTGTTACT
Organism: Hyphomicrobiaceae bacterium; assembly: GCA_028285025.1. GTDB lineage: Bacteria > Pseudomonadota > Alphaproteobacteria > Rhizobiales > HXMU1428-3 > HXMU1428-3. The sequence goes on from JANQQH010000042.1 coordinate 3,149, forward strand.
TGTTTCCATCAACCGACCAATGGATCGCTTAAAATCTCTTGTCCCTGTGATGAAAGACGCCAGAGATGGCCCCATCAGTGGTATCTTATCCAGTTTTCACGCAACCCATTTTGCTGGCATCCGGGAAGAATTTAGCCTGTTCCAACATGTTGTTTTTGATTGGGGCGGCCATTATTATGTTGCTGTGCCCCTTGCCTCCAATGACATTCAGGCCCAATATTTGGCCAATTTGTTTGTCAGTCTAGAAGGACGCGGCATTGTCGACCGTGCTATGATCCCGCCTAGCTTTATCATCCGCAGCAAATTGAAAAAAATGGGCAGTTCGTTTGCAGACCACCGTGCCTTCCGTCTCTATAAATTCCGCAATGGCGCTTGGTCTAACATCGTCATGGACGCTGTCATGGGTGCCGCCAAAGATGTCTCTATTGTCGCAGCCCAGCACCAAACAGACCATCAGCTAAACCAGCCAGAACAAAACACAAAGCCACATCGCAATCCAAACTTTGCCAGCATGTTTGAAGCTGAAAAACAAACCTTAAACGCACAAAACACCGTTTCAAAAGACCAACAAGGCCCGGACCAAACAGGATTAGATAACAATCAGCCAATCATTGAAATGCCGCGCCTTTTGCGTACAGCTCAATCAAATATAAACGCTGATGAAGATAATAATAACATTATCGCCCCCTCTCACTTTAATCGCCCGTTACCAGAAGGTCAGCAAAGGCCTGAAAATCCATACGCCATGCCATACGCTATGGGGGCCAATCCACCAAAAGAAACAAATACACCGGCACATCAATCCAAACATCAAATGGGGCCGGATAAAGATGCGCTCAATAAACCAACCAACACCCCGCCTAAAGAACCTGCCTTAAAATCCTCCCAGCCAGGGAAAAGAGATATTATATCGCTGCTCAAACAATCTGGTGAAGAAAAAGCTCTGATCCAAGCCCGAGAAAATGAAATAAACACCAAAGAAACGGAGCAAACGGTTTTAAGCGATAAAGATAAAAAGCAGCAAAAAACGTCAAACAAAGAAAAAGAACACTCTGAAACCATCAAAAAACCAAACGCCACAAAAGAAAAGAAAAACCACCAAAGCCACAAAAATGTAAATCAGGAAGATAGTAAACAGCCAAAACCCCAATCAGAAATCGCTGTGGGCAAAATAACCGACTGGTTTGCCAAAAAAGAAGATGAAAAAAATTCAGATAAGGAAAAAGTTTAACAGAAAATAAGAAATTGTCAGAATGCAGCCATAGATAATGACCAAACTTGTAAGAAAAAAACAAAACAGCAATCATTCATTAACCGACAATGCTCTATTGTGAACTGATCAAAAATAAACAAAAACGAAACAATCAAAAATTAAGGAACTTTAAAAATGGGACTTATCAAAGAAATCAACTGCCCCCTAGATCATGACGAAACGGCAGATTTGACTTACTTCTTTGATATTATCGACCAGTTTTTAAGTCTCTTAGCAGAAAAAAGTTCCGACACAACACAAAACACACTCACTTTGATAGCGCGCTCAGCTGAAAGTTCTATCGCTAAAGCACTCTATGACCATAAAGAGCAAATCAAGGCCCAAGACATTCATTTAAAAGTTATTTTCACCCAGCTAACGTCCGGCCAAGAATTAAGCAATTGGCTATTGCTGGACCAATCACCTTGCACAAAACCTGAACAATCAATCCGCTGGGCAAAACAAAGCAATCTTTGCGACGCACATGAACAATTAACCCTTGATAAAATTTGTAGCTGGTCTGGAGAATCTATGCGCCGCGATGTCAATGCGCGTTTTGGCTTTTACATGTTTGATAAATCCTGCAAAACCTCAGCCATACGCGCCCAAAGGTCTTTCAAAGCCTTGTGGAACCTATCACAAAACATCCCTCAAGCTCATTTCAAACGAGCCAGCTTTACTCACAAACCAGAATTTTTAAATCTGGAAAAAGGCACAGCCAATCTCACCTCAAAAGCATCAGAAATTCTAGCACCAGAATATACCCGGCACTAGAGCATTTTATAAATCATTATAAATGGAAAATGATCCAGAATTACATAGAGCAACAAAAGATAATTTACACGCGCCCTCTATTTCAACAATAATAATTATAAAGGATGGTTTGAGCAAAAAACTTATAAATTTTACAAGTCGCCAAAATGAAAACAACGCACATTATCGCCTTACTATTTATTACAAACCTATTTTTAGGGCCCTCGCCTTTACACGCTGACAACAGCAATACCAATAAAAAAGAAGACAAAACAATTGAATTGGTTCAACTATGCCAAAAGCCAGTTAAAACGCGTGGCCCTGGCGACACCTTATCCAAAGTTGCCAAATTAAAAACCATCATCCTGTGGTCAGAAACAGTCACGCAAAAACACGGAGAAGACTTTGCCCATTGGCATAAGGCAAAAGCAAAAAAAATCAAATGCAATAAAAAACAAGGATCTAGTTATTACTATTGTGACTTACGCGCCATCCCTTGCACCTACAAAAAAAAGGAACAAGAAGCAGAACAAGACGAGCCAAAAACCAAAAACAAATCTTAAAATTTATTCTTCTGTTTCTTCCTCACTCTCACTGGCCTTTGTAGCTTCATTTAGAACAGTCAACAAAGGCGTAAGGCCCTCTGTATCTACAAGCCGGTAAACTTCCATATCTTTTTGCGCATCTTTACTCCACCCAGCAATATCCAAAACTCTACGCCCTTTAGATAATAAGCCATGGTTACGAATACGCTCATCACCTTCCACTTGGCTATTGCTCTCGCGTTTTTCATCTGCCCGCGCACGTCTCAGCTCTCGCCCTGTTAAGGTGCGAATAAGTTCCAAATCATCCAGCACGCCTGCTAATTGATTCATCGCCAGGGCACGCAATTCTTCCTCTTTATTATCTTGCTCTACACTAAACAGATTAGGAATTATAAAAAACGACATCCCATCATGATGCATAAGATGTTTTCGCACCCATTCAATATCAGCCCCCGGCGCTCTTGCAATGGCAGTCTCAATCGCCGCCGTTAATTGACGAATAACCGTCATATTCGGCAAATGCAACCGCGCCTGGTTGCGCTCCAACCCATCGCGGCGCATCGGCGTGGCAGAGGTCGGATTAAGCGCTGTTAAAGCAAACAAGCCCAAATCAACACCCAAAGTAGCAAGCAATGCAATCAAATCACGCCCCGTAATGGTGATCCCACCTTCGGTTTTTTCAGTTGCAACTTGGCCCCCAGACATCACATAAGAAACCAGACCAGACAAATAAGAGCCAATATTAGCCCACAACCGCTTAACTGCATTGGCAACCCCAGCTGCCCCTTCAGTAAAGGCCGCTTCACGCAAATTCAATACCGCCGGTTCATTGGCCTGAGCTGCAGCTTGGCGCAATCTTTGTGCAAGCGTAGGG
>JANQQH010000046.1 GCA_028285025.1 Hyphomicrobiaceae bacterium
GGTTGTGGCAGAAGCTGAGCCAACAGCGACTGTGAAGGCGTCGTTGTCATCAATGCCGGCTACGTTGGCGCCAATGTCTGTTTCACCTGAAATGTCTACGTTACCAGTCACAACAGCGTCTGTTGATGGTGATGCGATGCTTACTGAACCGGTGACTTTTGCAGTGCTGCCGGCAGAGTTCAAAGCTTGGCGGGCTGTGGCTTCGGCACTTTCAACCAATTTGGTAATGGCTTGGATGCCTTCATCAGCGGCTTTAATGGTTTGAACTGAATTGCCCACAAAGTCTTGCAAGCGTTGTAAGTCGTTTGCACGGCTGTTCAAGCTTGAGGCTGTAAAGAATGCAGTTGGATCATCCAACGCGCTGTTTACTTTAAGGCCTGTGGCTAGTTTTTCTTGCGTTGATGCAAGAGCGTCAGCTGTTGATTGTAGTGATAATAGATTTGTGCGGACTGCACTTGATAGAGTTATGTCAGCCATAGTACTCAATACCTTTTCTAGGTTGTTTATAACTCACTTCTCCCTGAAGAAGTGGTCAGACCCCAACTGGTTTGACAGGTCTGGTTATATGAAAAGGCATCAAATAAAGTCTTAACAGTACTGTTTACTTTTTTTTATGGTAAAGAAAAAATTAAAAAACTGTTCAATGCGGTACAGTCTTGGACTGGTGTGCTTTTGAGGCGTCAATAAAGATTTAATAGGGCGTTTTTTGAGACCAATTAGGGTTTCTTTTAAAACTATTTTTGTTTGTGTTTCATATGATTTTTATAATTGTTTTTCATGATCCAACCATAGGTCAACTGCAAGGCTAAATAGGTTAGAGCTAACAGGAATAGCGTCAAATATAAAAAAACAGTTGGCTTTTTCATGATAAAGTCGCCTACTGTTTGACCCGATGGTCCAAGGGGTGAAACCCAAGCTATACTTAATAACAGAGCATTTAAAATCAATAAATAATGAAATGAACGCCATTTAATAAACTTGCGCTCACTTGGCGTGTAATCACGGCTGTGGTCTTTTAAAAAAGTTTGATTGGTTATTAGGGCTGCTATAAAGACAAAGACAATCGGCATAGAATTACTGCCGAATGAGAAGAAATATTTTAATACAGCATAACAGACTGTTCCGATCACATACCAGATTATAAACCGCAGAGCATATTTATTCATGTTTACGGGTATTGTTTCATTATCTGGTGATGCGTTTGTGTTGGTTTCCATAATTTTTTACTGTTTGTGATTTCTATCAACCATTAGCCAAAACCCATGATAATTGCTTTTTCGGTTTTTTCAATTTTTCTTTAAAGGGCTGTGTCGACATTAATTGCTGCATGGCGTTTCACACCCGCATTTGTAACCTGGCCACCAGCTGTGTAAACCTCTGGACCACCTTGTTTGGCGGACACTTTTTCTGAAACGGTTTGCAAAATGCGCTCTGATACAGCCTGCATGGCAATGAGAGCTGCGTGATTGGTCTCGATAGATTTTTGAAATTGGGCGCGTTGTTGTTCGAGTTTTAGAAGTGCTTCAGGGGCTAGTTTGCGGACTTGGTCCGTGTTTTGTTTAAATTGGTCCATGTAATGAGACAGCTTGATTGTGAGAGCTTCTTTGTGAACATTGAGCGGGGTGATTTGAGTTGTTTTTGCTTTGCGCAATAATGACGTTTCTTCCTCAAGTAATGAAATAAGTTCATTGGTGGTGGCAAATAGGTTTTGGCACAAGCTGCGGGCCTCATCACTTGTCATATTGGACATAGCTTCTGGTTGTTGTTGGCTCATCTTATTTTCGTCCTTCTTGTGCACTTAAAATTTCTCTATAAACATGGTCTGCCAAGCCAATGCCGCCTGAGCTTGAGATTGATTTGGCATATTCTCCCACGATCATTGATCGGTAAACTTTTTCTGAATGACCACCGCCAAAGGGGGCCTCGGCTTCAATGCCTGTCCACATTTGCTCTAGCATGGTGGTTAGAAAGCTGGTTTCAAAGTCTTGCGCTGCTTTGCGGGCTGAAGATAGTTTATCGCCGGCTGCAAAATTGGCTTTGGCGGCCAGTGCTTTTACATTTGTTTTTGCTGATGGGTTAACTTGCAGCGGCAAGAGGGATAATTTTTCTGTCATTACATCACCTCTATTTCTGCTTGCAGAGCGCCTGCAGACTTGATTGCTTGCAGTATAGAAATCATATCTCGCGGGCCAATGCCCAGCGCGTTTAGCCCATCAACCAAATCTCGCAACGTGACACCTGATCTGAGAATGGCCAATTTCTTGTCCTTATCGTCAGTGACACCCACTTGAGTGCGCGGGACCACCACGGTTTCACCCGTTTCGCTCAGCGCCTCTGGCTGGCTGACAACTGGGGTTTCAGCTATGGTTACGGTTAGATTGCCTTGAGAAATGGCAACCGTTGATATTTTCACATCGCGTCCCATGACAATGATGCCAGTGTCTTCATCTATGATTACTTTGGCTTGCTGGTCTGGTTTGATGCGCAATTGCTCAATGTCGGTGAGCAAATTGATGATATCACCGCGATAGGAATAAGGCACATCCAAGCGCACTGTGGCCGGGTCCACTGCTTGGGCGGTTTTTTCACTGGTATAAGTGTTGATGGCCGCAGCAATACGTTTGGCTGTTGTCAGATCGGGGTTGCGCAATGCCAAACGTAAGGTGCGCCGGTCTTTTAAGGCGTATTTAACCTCTCGTTCGATGATCGCGCCGTTGGAAATGCGGCCCACAGTTGGCACGCCGCGGGTGATGCTGGCGCTTTCCCCTTCCACTTTGAAACCTGAAATAGCGACCGGACCTTGACCAACCGCATATGTGTTGCCGTCCGCTGCTAATAAAGGGGTGACCAATAAAGTGCCGCCCTGCAGGCTTTTGGCATCACCTATGGCGCTGACTGTGATGTCCATGCGTGTGCCTTGTGTGGCAAAGGGGGGTAGATTGCCTGTGACCATTACAGCGGCCACATTGGCGGTTCTTAAATTCGTTTCACGGGTATTGACGCCTAAACGCTCTAGCAAGGCTTGGAGAGACTGTTTGGTAAAGGGGGAATTGTTTAAACTGTCGCCAGTGCCGTTGAGGCCAACAACCAGACCGTAGCCAACAAGTTGGTTTTCTCGAATGCCTTCAAAATCTACCAGGTCTTTAATGCGTGAAGCACTATGGGCGGTGCTGGGCCATTGAGGAAGCATAAGGCCAGTGATCAACATACCAACAGCAATGTTATGAAGCACCTTTTTCATGCACTGATGTAACTGAGTGATTGTGTTTCTTTGTCTCATCATTTTCTTTGTTCATTGCTTTGATAGAAATTCATGCTTTTCAGCGTTCTGTTGAATAAATAGCGAAAACTGTGCCAATATAGCCTTAATTCCGTAATGCATTGTTTTTCTTTGTTTTTTTCCTTTTTTTGCTTATCGTAAGACGTGTTTTTGAAAAAGAGGCGTGGATCAGGGGTAAAATTTGCCGTGTTTTAACGTCTCTTTAAGTGATCATTAGGCAAATTTGACCTAGTTGTTTTTTCAACTTTACTGTCTATCACTTGGTATTGTTTCAAGGCTTGAAGACATATTTTGGTTAGGAGGCCTTTTATGCGCATAAGCGGCCCGAAAGATGTGGCTAAAACAAACAAAAAATCAGCTTCTTCAAAGGGGGCCGGTTCAGGTCAGCGTTTTGTCGTTGGCGGGGTTGGTCAGATTGGCGGGCTGTCTGGCACCAATGGCGCACATGCGATTAGCAACATTGCTCCCTTATTGGCAACCCAAGAGGTTGATGAGAAAACGATGCAGCTTGAACGGGCTGTGAAACATGGCTCTAATATGCTTGATCAGCTTGATCAGCTTAAAATTGGCCTTTTAAGTGGACGTCTATCACCGCAAGTTATCCATCGTTTGCGCTCGATTATGGCCGAGAAAGGGCAATTTGAGGCGCAAGATGGGCTCAAACAAGTGCTTTCGCAGATTGAATTGCGAGCTGAAGTTGAATTGGCCAAACTTGCCAAACAAAAATCGAAAATGGTTTAGACTCAGGATCTATTTTGGTTTCTGGTTATTCAGTGGTTTGATTAAAAAAATTTAGTTTTACTTGACTTCCCCCTCAGGAACGATAAATAGCTTTCAAAATAAAACTTAACTTTTGAACGTTTTGGTTTTCTAGAGTTAAAAGAGGGATGTCATGGCTCAAAAGAAAGTGTCTGCTAAAATCAAGCGCATTCACGGGCGTGTGGTTTTACCTGAAGGGTATATTCCTTCTAGTGATGAAGAGTTTATGAATGAATTGCAACAAGAGTATTTTCGCCAAAAGCTTTTGAACTGGAAAAATGAAATTTTAGAAGCCACGAAAGAAACTATCCAACATTTACAAGATGAATCTGAAAAACACCCCGATATTACGGACCGGGCAACGTCTGAGTCTGAGCGGGCTTTAGAGCTTAGAACGCGTGACCGCCAGCGTAAGTTAATTTCAAAAATTGATGAAGCTTTAGGACGGCTAGAAAAAGGCGAATATGGCTATTGCGAGGAAAGCGGTGAGCCTATTGGTGTGGCCCGCCTTGATGCACGCCCGATTGCAACCTTGTCTCTTGATGCACAAGAGCGTCATGAACAGCGAGAACGCGTGTTTCGCGATGGTTAAGCTCTTTTATGTCTTTAAAAGCGTTAATGTTTAGAGCTTTTCATTTATTTCCTTCATGATCCTTTTACTGAATGTCAATATCTTCTTGCTAAACTTACGTTTAGCTGTTTGATCAAATATATCGTGCCTTTTGATTATATCAGCCAAAAGTAAGTTGCAGCTATCGGCGCTTTTGGCCTTTGGTGGCTTAGTGGGAAAATTGCAAAGTGGATGCATAGCACCAAGATTAACCGGAAATATGAGCGCTTTAAAAAGCAATTGGCGTAGAATTTAACTGGTTGGGACACCTTGGCGTGCAAGCTCATCGGCGCGCTCATTTTCAGGGTGGCCAGCATGGCCTTTGACCCAACGCCATGTGACATTATGTTGGGCGGCAATTTCATCGAGCTCTTGCCAAAGGTCCGCATTTTTAACAGGTTTTTTGTCTGTGGTTTTCCAGCCGTTGTTTTTCCAATTATTAATCCAGCCTGTGATGCCGCCTTTTACGTAATTTGAATCGGTGTATAAAATGACGTCTGAAGGGGCAAATTTGAGCGCCTCTAGAGCTTTGATGGCCGCTTTTAATTCCATGCGATTGTTGGTCGTCTCTTTTTCTCCCCCATTTAGTTCTTTGCGGTGATGGTCTTTAATCAGCACAGCTCCCCAGCCACCTGGGCCTGGGTTACCAGAACAAGCCCCGTCAGTGTAAATCAAAATGGCATCTTCCTTAGTTGTCATAAAACGTCTCGTGGCTGTTTTTATTGCAAACCGCTTGTTAGCCCATAGCTTTTCGGATTGTCAATGGCACGGTGAAATTTGAGCTTACGGATATATTCTTGCGGGTTTTTTTTGGCCACTAAGGCCCCTTCATTGGGCAAAAACCAATCATTGGTGCGCGTGAGTAAAAAGCGCAAGGCGGCGGCGCGCGCCATGATGGGAAGGGTTGCAAAT
>JANQQH010000057.1 GCA_028285025.1 Hyphomicrobiaceae bacterium
AAACGCAAATAGAGCGTAGCCGGTACACAACAATAGATAGGAAAAAATTTTATTAAATGATGATTTCACACTTTTACTGACGAACCCAAATAATTCGTGACATCCATTCAACATCACTAGTATTAATTTCGATCACCTCACTATGATTATTTATAGGTGAAACTTCGATACGTTTTAAAGACTTACGAATAAGGTGCTGGGCCTTAATACGACCATCACAATATTTAACCACAACCCGATCCCCGCGCCGTATTTCAGTTTGCGGGCTAATCACCAAAATATCACCCGCCCAATAGACCGGCTCATAATCATCCTCAATCACCTCAAGCGCGAACATATGCTCATGACCAAATTCAGGAAAATTAATTTCATCCCAATCAGCCTGTACTGGCAAACCCTCATGATCGACAAACTCTTCTTGTGCTGCCAAATCCATATCAATCAACGGAATTGAAACACCAAACCCTTCCGCGTCCGGGTAAGTGGCAACCATAAGGCTAACAAACTCGTCAAAATTGGCCCCTGTTGCCTCTAAAACCTTGGCAATGCTTTCAGTGCTCGGCCATCTCTCACGACCACTTGCCGTAAAGCGTTTAGATTTGTTAAACGTTGTCGCATCTAAACCGGCAGCACGCGCCAATCCAGAAGGGGAAAGCTTGTAGCGCTCAGCAATACCATCTATCGCTGCCCAAATAGCTGTGTGGGTAATCATTTTATCTCACCTGAGTCATGAGGATTAAATACCTATAAAAGGTATATTTACCTTTTATGCATGAGAAAAGACCTAAAGCAAACAGAAAAAGCAAAATTAACCAACAAAAAACCCTATCATTAACACCTCCAAAAAAAGACAAAGGCCAACAACATGACGCTCATATATAAAATTGAAACAAAAGAAAGGTGGGAGAAAGCCAAACAAAACGGCCTATATGAAGGCTCAAAACATGACCAACGAGATGGCTATATTCATTTCTCTTCAAAGGAAACCCTTGAAGGCACCCTGGACAAACATTTTAAAGGCAAAACCAACCTTTTGCTAATCGCTGTTAACGCAAAAGATCTGGGCCAAGCGTTAAAATGGGAAGCCTCTCGCGGCGGAGCTTTGTTTCCTCACCTATATGCCCCATTGCCAACCACCCACATTTTGTGGGAAAAGCCCCTACAACAATCGGAAAATGGAACCCATATTCTTCCAATTGACCTACAATAAATAAAAACGATAGGCATAAACGTGGTCAACCTATTTAAAATCGCCCAACCCGCCATTTTCCAAATGGACCCAGAGCGCGCGCATGACTTAACAATTAAGGCCTTAAAAATGGGCCAACCCTTCCTGCATCGCCCGCCACAAGATCCACGCTTGATGCAAAATTTATGGGGCCTTAACATTCAAAACCCATTAGGTATGGCCGCCGGTTTTGATAAAAATGCCCAAGTGACCAATGAGCTGTTCAACCTCGGCTTTGGCTTTGTCGAAGTTGGCACCCTGACCCCCAAACCCCAACAAGGCAATCCCAAACCCCGCCTGTTTCGGTTGCCCAAAGACCAAGCCGTTATTAACCGCATGGGATTTAACAATGAAGGCCATCAAGCAGCTCTATTAAGACTACAAGCCAGAACCATGAACGGTGTTATTGGCGTTAACATTGGCGCCAATAAAGACAGCCAAGATCGCATACATGATTATCTGGAAGGCTTTAAAACATTCCAAGGGGTCGCAGATTATTTCACCATCAACATATCTTCGCCCAACACCCCAGGCCTGCGCGACTTACAAAGCCCTGATGCGCTAGATCAGCTGCTAAAAACCATCATGCAAACCCGCACACAAATTGTCGATCATGGCGGCAAACAACGCCCCGTTTTTGTGAAAATAGCCCCCGACATTCCCGATCACGATTTAGAACCAGTGCTTTATAAATTGCTTGATCATAAAGTTGATGCGGTCATTATCTCCAACACCACCCTTTCACGCCAAGGATTAAAAGACCAGCGCAAAGCCGCTCAAGCTGGCGGGCTTTCTGGCCGGCCTCTTTTTGCCCGCTCCACGCGCATGCTCGCACGCGCCCATATTATACCCGAAGGCGCCCTGCCCATTATCGGCGTTGGCGGCATAGAAAGCGCACAAACCGCCTGGATGAAATTGGAAGCTGGAGCCAATCTGTTACAGCTTTATAGCTGCCTGATTTACCAAGGCCCTTCTTTGATTAAAAAGATCCTCAAAGGCCTAAGCGCCAAACTAGATCAAGAACACCTTCACTCTCTGGCCAGCATTCGCGGCCGTACATCTGAAAAATGGGCCAATCTAAAATTATAAAAAGAAAAAATTTATTTCCTTAAAATTCTAAAAAGCTTCCCTTTCAGCTAAATTGCCTTAAAATAAAAGCCGAACCAAATTCATGTTAGGGAGACGAAAATGCAACGCGCTGTCCTTGTCTTGTTTTCACTCATTTTTAGCTTTCATTTGTCTCAACCAATCCAAGCGGCTGATAATAACGATTTAGCTTGTGCCATTTGGCCAGCCATTGCCAGCACAGCAACCAAAGGCCAAGTAGAGGCCTTTTTGTCTGAATGCCAAAGCGGCATTTATCACCGATTGGCCAAAGCACGCCTTGGGGAATTAAAGGGAAGCGCGCTGCAAACAGATACAGGCCAGCGCCCCGATCTATCCAACATCCCTGATTCAGATGAACCGGTAAACACCCTTTATAACCGCGCCAAAGACTACCAATATGGCGAAAATGGCAAACCAAAAGATTATCGCAAAGCCCTTCAATTATTTTACCAAGCCGCTAAAAAGGGACACGCCAAATCCATGACAGATGTGGGCTGGATGCATGAAAAAGGCTTCGGCACCACCCAAGACTCACAGATTGCCATCGAGTGGTACAAACGAGCCGCTGACAAAGGTGAGAGCATGGCCATCAACAATATGGGATGGATGTACACCCAAGGCAAAGCCATTGAAAAGGATTACAAAAAGGCTGTCCGCCTTTATCGCCGTGCCATTGCCTTGGGAGAACCACTGGCCATGACCAATCTCGGCTGGATGTATGAAACCGGCAAAGGTGTTCAACAAGATGATAGCCAAGCCTTTACCTATTACAAACAAGCCGCCGACGCTGGAGACACGCAAGGCCTTCATAACACCGGCTGGATGTACGCCACTGGCCGCGGCACCAAGCGCGATCCCAAAAAGGGAGCAAGAGCCGTTTATGACGCCATTCGCAAAGGCAATACATTTTCGCGCGATCAAATGACAAGCAATCACTCTATCTGGCCAAATGATTTCCGCCAAGAAATGCAAAAGCTCCTCAAAAGGGAAGGCTTTTATAACGGTAACACCAGCGGAAAATTTGACCAATCAACCATAGATGCTGTCAAAAGAGCGGCCAAATAGCGTTTTTTGACAAAACTGCACAAAGCCCAACGCAAATAACCAAACACGAGACAAAATGACGGCCCAAATCTATCACAACCCACGCTGCTCAAAATCAAGACAAACGCTGTCACTACTAGAAGACAACGGCATCACCCCTGAAATCATACTCTATTTAGAAACCCCGCCCACAGTTTCGCAGTTAAAAACCATTTTAAACAAGCTGAACCTTTCAGCGCGCGACGTCATTCGTAAAGGCGAGAAATTATACAAAGAGCTTGAGCTAAACGATGAAAATTTGCCAGAAGACGCTTTACTCACAGCCATGTCTGCCCACCCAATCCTGATTGAACGGCCCATTGTGATCAACGAACAAAAAGCCAAACTGGGCCGCCCGCCAGAAGCTGTCTTGGAAATTTTTGATAAATAAATTTAAGTGGTCATTACTCATTACGGTCCTTAGCAACGGCAAACAAACGCAAGATCACCCAAACCGGAAACACAATCACGGCACCCAAAATAAAATAGTCAAACACCCAAGCAAAGGCATCAAACCCTAAGTTATAAATAGTGGCAATCAAGTCGCGCAGCTTTTGCACCAAACCAAAGGCGTCCAAATTAAATGCAGCCAGCACAATGCCAAGCACCAATGAAATCACCACCAAACGCAAAACAACCCAAACGGGAGCCCCGCCAAAAAACTTATCCATCACCGTGCAATCTCTCTTATTAATACATCCCAATCAATCATAGCAAACTATACCAATTTCAAAAGCCTAATCCAGCCAATAAATCAAAGGCAAAAGCACGCCTTACCTCTTGAGCAAACCAAAAATCTTATGCTAGCCTTTTCAAACAAACGAATCAGTTATAAAGCGTTGAATAATATAGTGCCCAAAGCGTCATAAATTATAATTTCTTGAAATTCGATACGATTTAAATTCGACTCAATGGCACCAATGGCATCGTCTCTACACCAACATCTAAATAATATTCAAGAAGAACTGATCTTGTGTGGTCAAAGCTTCATTGCTCACCCCACAGGGGCGTTAATCTGGCCCAGCCAGCAAACTCTCATTGTCGCAGATCTATATCTTCGCTCCGGCTTTACCTGGAGTGCTCTCAACAAAATGGGCAACCAAAAACAAGCAAGCTTGCAACTAAGAGCCATCGATAACCTCATTACAACCCAGTCGATTAAACAAGTGATTGCCCTCGGCCGCTCGTTCCGGCGCTTAGATGACCCCTACCACATTGATGCTCAAGACTTAACATTGCTCTATAACATGCAAAAACAAGCGGATTGGCTTTGGGTGGCTGGCCCCACAGCGCGCCAATACCCCAACATGGTTGGCGGTATCCGCATGGTCAAATACGAGCAAAACGGCTTTACCTTCCAAGCCAGCCCGCGCAAAGTGCCCATCAGCCATGAAATTGCGGCAGGCATGTACCCACTAGCCCGTCTAGACGTAGGGGCCCTTAAAGATAAAGGCCCACAAGAAAAAACGTTCCCCTGCTTTGTCTCAAACCGTCAACGCTTAATCATGCCAGCTTTTGGCGGTCACCTGGCAGCACGCAACATTTTGGGTGATGAATTTTTACCTTTTTTTGGCTATGATGATTTGCTGGTACAAGTTGTCGACCAGTACAAAACCTACCCCATCCACCGCGGCACATTAAAGGCTGGCTAACCAAACCACAGCCCTGACAAAGCTCTTACACCAAGGGCTTTCCTTGCATCAATAAGGGCACATCCCCGTTCACACCCGCTGCTTCTTTGACAAAAAAGTCTTTCAAAGGCGGCACCCGATCAACCAAGCGCAAACCAAGCCCGCGCAACTCGCGCACAAAAGAAACATCTGTGCGGAACAAACGGTTTAACCCATCCATAGCAAAAGCAGACATCACCCCATCAAACCGCCGCCAGTGCTGATAACGCTCCAAAACGGTCAATGCGCCAATATCCAGGCCCAAACGTTTGGTCTCAAGTACAATCTCAACCAAAGCGGCCACATCCCTCAAACCAATATTCATCCCCTGGCCTGCAATCGGGTGCACCCCATGGGCCGCATCACCCACAAGAGCAACGCGAGGGCCAATGAACGAATGAGCCAATTGCAAAGACAAAGGAAAATGCCCGCGCGGTCCAGCCAGTTCAACCGTACCAAGTTTGGGCGAAAACCGCTGATTAACTTGCTCAACAAACGCCTCATCGCTCAATG
>JANQQH010000078.1 GCA_028285025.1 Hyphomicrobiaceae bacterium
TCGGCGCCAATATCATCGGTAATCCGCCATGACCGGGCGCATTTTTGCCCCGTTGCCAGTACTGGCATCACCCCAACACCAGAGACATCATCTAATAAAAATGCTCCTTCAGGCGGTGTGCCTTTTACAAGCTTGGCGCCACTGGTGATGGCAATTTCAGCCCAGTCTTGCTGTTCTGCCACATCATATAACGCCTCATCAGCAATATAAATTTCTGGTGCGGCTTCCAAACTGGACCCAATCCGCTTCTCGCGTCGCTCAATCTCGAGCGCACCGGTTACAACGCGGCGCACCAGCTTAATCTGTTCCCACTTGGTCGCCAAAGCTTGATCTTGCCAACCATCTGGGACATCGGGGAAGTCACGCAAATGCACCGAGTTTTCTTCATCCTCAATCCGGGCTTGCCAAACCTCTTCCATTGTAAACACCAACATGGGTGCCAACCAGGCGGTTAAACAATGGAACAACTCATTTAAAACCGTCAACGAGGCGCGCCGGGCGCCAGATGAATGCGGTTCGCAATAAAGCGTGTCTTTGCGGATATCAAAATAGAAAGCTGACAAGTCAACGGTACAAAATTGGAAGATGGCATGGAACGCCTTTTTAAAGTCATAAGACTGGTAAGCGGTCCGCACAAGTTCATCCATTTCATAAAGACGATGCAAAATCACCCGCTCAAGTTCTGGCATATCCTCCAGCTCGACACGCAAATCTTCATTATAGTGATGCAAGTTGCCCAGCAAAAACCGCAGCGTGTTGCGCAATTTGCGATAGCCATCTACACTGGTCTTGATCATTTCTTGGCCAATGCGCTGATCTTCTTGGTAATCGGTTGACATCACCCAAAGCCGCAAAATATCTGCCCCATATTGTTTGATCACATCTTGGGGGGCCACGGAGTTGCCTTTGGACTTGGACATTTTCTTGCCCTTATCATCCAGTGTAAATCCATGGGTGAGCACGGCCTTATAAGGGGCGCGCCCACGTGTGCCGCAGCTTTCGAGCAAAGAAGACTGGAACCACCCACGGTGCTGATCAGAGCCTTCTAAGTACAGATCGGCGGGAGAGCGCAAACCTTCGCGCCCTTCCAAAACAAAGGCATGGGTGGAGCCGCTGTCAAACCATACATCAAGAATGTCGCTAACCTGCTCCCAGTCATCAACATTATCAACCAAGCCTTCTAGGTAAGTTTCCTTGGCCTCTTGGGCGAACCAGGCATCAGCCCCGTCGCTTTCAAATGACGTTACAATCCGGTCTATCAAGCTTTGCGAATTGGCAAAGTCAGGCCCTGGGATGATCTGCCCGCTTTCTTTATGGGTGAAAATGGCAATCGGCACGCCCCAGGCTCGTTGGCGAGAAATTACCCAGTCGGGCCGGTTTTCTACCATCGGGCGTAAGGGGTTATAGCCTGCTTCGGGCACAAATTGGGTTTCATCAATGGCGGCCAAAGCCAGTTCGCGGATGGATTGATTGCCGCCAGACCCTTCAATTTCTACCGGCTTATCCATCGCAATAAACCATTGCGGGGTGGCCCGGAAAATCACTGGCGCTTTGGAGCGCCAAGAATGAGGGTATTGATGGCGCAGTTTGCCGCGCGCGATCAAGGCTTGTGACTTCATTAACTCTTCAATCACCCGGTTATTGGCATTGCCAAACTTGCCCTTTTGATTGATGACCAAGGCCGGTTCGTCCCCGCCGAACAGCGGCACTTGCTTTTCGTAATGGCCATCTGGTTGCACTGTTTGCGGCACGCCTTCAATGCCCGCTTCATGAAAGGCACGTTGATTGGACAGATAAAGCCCATAGTCATCAGCACCATGGCCGGGCGCAATGTGCACAAAACCGGTGCCTGCTTCATCAGTAACAAAGTCGCCGGCATAAAGCTTGATTGGAAAGTCATAGCCTTGCCCTC
>JANQQH010000041.1 GCA_028285025.1 Hyphomicrobiaceae bacterium
AATGAGCCAAGCTGGCAGCAATATTGGTGCCGCCAATCCAAAGGTTTTGAAACGCCTCCATGCGCTGGCGCATCACCTCCCGGTCAGGCTCTTTCAACAGATCAGTGATTTGGTTCAGCTCAATGTGAAAACAAAACGCTTCACTGTTTTCAAAGTGATGCACAAGGCCGCGCACAAACCGCGCCAGCATCGGGCTGTAATAAGCCATAGAATGAGACACATCCAACAAAGCCAACACCTTCAAGGGGCGACGTTTTTTTTGTTTGCGCCCAATCACCAGCGGGTCTCCATCAGTGCGCGCCATCTTACGAGCGGTGGTCGCCAAATCAATCTTGCGCCCGTTATGTGTTTTGCGCCAGCGCCGGGTAGCGCGCAGTTTTATTTGTTTGGCCAGACGCTCAGCCACTTTGGCCGCTTCCTCCCAACCCTTTTGCTCAGTTAAAAAGCGAAAATCTGTCCTCGTCACAGCTTGTTCGCGCCCAGCCCCGCCTTCTTCATCCCCGCCCTCACCATGATAAAAGTCAGCAACAATCTGGAACTCTTGGTTAAACTGTTTTTCAAACCGTTCATTGCTGCCAGGCGAAGAGTTGGTCACGGTGCCTTCGCTTTGGACACAAAAGAAGGTTAAAAAATAATAATCAAACTGATCCCACTGATCTTGGTTGGTGCACAATAAATGCTTCAAACACGCTTGAAACAACGGCCGTGAAAGCCCGCCATCTTCGGCGGCCATAGCAATTGCATCACGCGCTTCTGAAATCCCAATCTGAAACCCAAGCCCGCGCAGCTCAGATAAAAAATCACACATCTGATCCGTTAAAGCTTGGGTCGCTTGGGCGTGATCTATGGTTAAAGTTTGAGTCATGAAAATCGTTTCGATTAAGCGGTCAATGAATTCACCATCCGGCGCGCATTCACAGCCAGCTGGTCTTCTTTGGTTTTAAGCAAACAGGTCAGCGTTTGCTCAACAATCTCTTCATTCTCTTTAAGCGATTTTACATCCAAACATAACAGCGCTTCAGCCCAGTCTATCGCCTCAGCAATGCCCGGGCGTTTGCGCAACTCCATTTTTCTTAAACGAGCCATCAGTTGGACAATTTGAGCGCGCAGCTGTTCTTCAAGCTCAGGCACATGTTTGGATAAAATGCGCGCCTCCCGGGCCGGGCTGGGAAAGGGCACAAACGCATAAAGGCAGCGACGGCGCAACGCGTCAGATAACTCGCGCGTGGCATTAGACGTTAAAATCACAAAAGGACGGCAAGAAGCAGTGACAGTGCCAAACTCAGGCACGCTAACCTGAAACTCTGAAAGCACTTCAAGCAAAAACGCTTCAAACTCTTCGTCAGCCCGATCAATCTCATCAATCAATAAAACCGGCGGTTTTTCTTCACTGATTGATTGCAGCAAAGGACGCTTTAACAAAAACCGTTCGTCATATAGATTGATCTGGTGCTCACGCCCTGCCTCCAACTCTGATTGATGCAAACGGATCTCCAGCAATTGGCGCTGATAATTCCATTCATAAATAGCAGCTGACGCATCAAGCCCTTCATAACATTGCAAACGAATAAGCTTTGTATCAAGCGCGCGCGCCAAAGCGCCTGCCAATTCCGTTTTGCCAACCCCGGCGTCTCCTTCTAATAATAAAGGCCGGCCAAGTTTGGTCATCAAATGCACAGGTACCGCCAAATCCAAAGACAGCACATAGCCATGGCTGTCCAAATCTTCAATCAGCTTATCGACGCAGGCTAGGATCACAAATCTCCTTAAAAATAATAAAAAACAATAGCCAACATTTAAGCATTTAATTGAAGGCCAGAAAACCCGTTGTTTAGCAATAAGGTAATAATAAAAAACATCCCAAAAAAACACCCAAGGTGTTGGGGGCACCTTGGGTGATAAAAAAAGCCAAGAGGGTCAATAAAAGACAAAGGCTTTTATCATGATCAGGCGTTAAGGAACATGAGGAAGGAGAAGGGGCCTGATCATATTTAATCAGTCGCATCCACAAACCAATAGGTTCAAAAAAAGAAAAAGTTTTTTTACCCGCATCAAAATGTCTCTTGAGAGCCACGCTCAAATCACTCTATCATAGATAAAAATCAAGAAGGAGATGCGACTATGAAATGGGTTCTCACCGCAGTGTCAAAAGACCGGCCCGGTATTGTTGAAGACATCGCCCAGATAATCACCGAACATGAGGGAAATTGGGTCAAAAGCTCAATGTCACGATTGGGCGGCCAGTTTGCAGGCATCATTCAAATCACTGTCGGCAAAGACAAGGCTGAAGATTTGGCAAGCCAATTGCAAACATTAACATCAAAAGACATCCAGATCACCTTGCAAAAAGATGCGCAAAAAGGATAAGCCATCACTCAAGGGCAAATGGTCAACCTGGAATTAACCGGCATCGACCATCCAGGCATTGTTCGTGACATAACCCATCTTCTGGCCGCCCAGCAAGTGACCATTGAAAAACTGGAAACCAAAATATTCACTGCAAGCATGGCTGGCGCGTCCATGTTTTACGCCGCAGCCCAAATTCGGCTACCACAGGGGCTATCATTAGCCTCATTGAGCCAAGCCATTGAAACCTTAGCTGACGATATAATGGTGGATATCAACCTTGAAATCGACCCTCAGGACCAGTAAGTTAAGACATAGAAGGGTTTTATAGCTCTTCAGATATATAAACACTTAAAAGCTTATGGGCCCAATCATTTCCAGCAGCAGCCTTAAGGGGAGGCTATGTTGGGACCAAAGTTTATGGGGAGCTTAAAAAAATGAGATTATCACCACCATCCTTTATCATCTTTCTACTGTCTTTAATCTTGGCCGCCTTGGTTATTTTGGGAAAATATTTCGGCATCTCCGTACCAATCTTGTCTGACATTGCATCAGGCAAGTATTTTGAAGTTTTATTGGTTGCTTATTTATTGTTGTTCTTTGGCGTCATTATTCGAGGCCTATAATGGCAAAATCACGCAACTTGCGAAAGCGATTTGCGTGATTTTTTTCAACATCGGGTCTATACAGTCAGAGCATTTCATTAAATTCATCAAAAAACAGCAATGCTCTAAAATGATAAAGAACGAATTTAGTTTTACCAAAAACAGTTAAGTTAGAACCTCTGGCATAAACAGGTAAAAGGAGTAGGTCCTGAACCTAAGGCCGCAAAGGCCTGGTCAGGTTTGGCAAAGGCACTGGTTTTGCCTTAACAAGCTTTCCCCCGATAGTAACCCAGCCATCTGTGCCTAGAGGGTACCAAGTAACAGATTTATAACCAAACTCAAGCGCGCGCTTGGCCGCATTCCAACTCATCCAACACTCTTTCTGGCAATAAAATAGCAAAGGTTTATCACGTTTACCATTGGTTAAACGCTGCAAATGATATTGGAAAAAGGCCTTCATCTCTTGAGGCAAAAGCCCATAACCCACATTGGCCAACCACACACTATCAGGAATATTTTTGCGCGGTTTGGCCCGCCAGACCGTGCCTTCAGGTAGATTAGGCGGTTTGGGAATCATTGGCATGACATCAATAAACAGCGTCTTGCCCGCTTTATGCAGTTCCATCGCTTGCACATCAGTGACAACCCTGGCCCCTTTTAAAGATAACGGAACCATGGTGCGATAGTCTTTCATCCGATAGCCTTCTGGCTCTGGTGGCGGGTCATCAGGAAAGAGAAAATCGTCTTCTTGCGTTTCAGCTGCCAAAAGATGAGAAAAAAACAAAATTTGACGCGGCCCTGAACCAAAAACAAAAGCCAAAGCAAAAACAGCAACCAAAATTTGGATAGACCATTTCATAGACATAAGCGAACTCTAGCCAGAAACACGAAGAAAAGGCTAGTAAATTTTACCTCAACGTTAAACATCAAAGACAATATATTTATAAATCTTTATAATTCCTGTGGTTTTTATAAATTGCCTCATAACCTATTTTTCCCTATTATCCCTACCAGTAGGTCAGGAGAAAGGAAAGTCAAATGAGTAACAAAAAAAACATAAAAATAATTGTATGTATTATAAGTCTTATCTATCTCACCCATTTCTCTCTACATAATCAGGCCATAGCCGATACAAACTCAACATGCCCCACCCTTAAAGAGCAGCCGTTCAAGCTCACCAAAATTGCTGAAGATACCTATGTCCGCAAAGGGGTTCATCAAATTTTTACTCCGCAAAATTTGGCAGCCATAGCCAACATTGGTTTTATCGTCGGAAAAAACTCCATCGCGGTAATCGACACAGGCGGTAGCTATTGTGATGGCAAACGCTTCTTAAGCACAATAAGAAAAATTTCCAATAAACCTATCGCTTATGTCATCAATACTCATGCTCATCCAGACCACACCTTTGGCAACCAAGCCTTTAAAGCTGAAAACCCCGTTTTTATTGGCCACGAAAAGTTGCCTCGCTTCCTGGCAGACAGAGGGTCTCTCTATTTAAACAATTTAAAGCGGTTAGTTGGTGAGCAGGCAATGAGCAATACAAAAATTATTCTGCCAACAAAAACCGTCAGTGATACAATGACGATTGATCTGGGCAATAAACAATTAATTTTAAAAGCCTATCAAACCGCCCACACAGATCATGACCTGACCGTCTACGATCCATCGACAAAAATCATCTGGGCTGGGGATTTGTTATTTGCTGAGCACACCCCGGTCATTGATGGCAGCTTAATAGGCTGGCAAAAGGTTATGGACCAATTAGCAAAAATCCCTGCCAAATATGTTGTCCCTGGCCATGGCGGGCCTCTTTTAGAATGGCCAAAAGCGCTCGCTCCACAGCGGGCCTATTTGCAAACCCTAACCAAAGACTTGCGCACAATAATCCAAAAGGGTGGCACAATGTCAGAGGCTGAATCCGGCGCTGGGCAGAGCCAGAAAAAGGGCTGGGTGTTATTTGATCAGTTCAATCCACGCAACGCCTCAAACGGATTCGCTGAATTAGAATGGGAATAGCAAATAAAAACAAGAGGCTAGGCTCAGGACCTATTACGTTTCCCATGCACGATATGCTTTCATAACAAAGTCATAAACTTTGAGAAAAACATGGTGGTTTGAGCAAATGATAAATGACGCACATCATTTGAAAATCGACACCATTAAAGAGCGGGTAAGATGTCCAGCATTCTCAAATTTAAATTAATCCTATCTGTCACGGACTAAAAGATATAAGTCAAAGGACTCAGTGAAAAAAGCGGGAAAAGGAGAAAAAAACACGGCGTTTGATGTGTAAAACTCAAGCCACTTGCGACTGGTCATCCTTATTAGCTGAAATATCACTTAAAGGCATTGGGCGCCCAAATAAAAACCCTTGACCAAAATGGCAGCCAGCAGCCTGGATTAACAACAATTGTTCTTGGGTTTCAATACCCTCAGCTGTAATCATAATATCAAGAGTGCGTCCCAAACCAATAACGGTTGTGATAATAGCGCGGGCACGTTCATCGGTTTGGATAGAAGAGACGAAAGAGCGGTCAATTTTAATTTTATCAAACTCAATCTTAGAAATATAACTCAAACTAGAATAACCGGTGCCAAAGTCATCCATAGCAATATTAACACCAAGGTCTTTCAACTGGCCTAGCATTTGAATGGCCATTTCAGGATCTGAAATCAAAATCGACTCTGTGATTTCAAGCTCAAGCCGATCTGCTGGTAAGCCAGTATCTAATAGGGCTTTGGCCACCATTTCAGGAACATTTTGATGTTCAAACTGCACGGCAGACAAATTAACAGCGACCTTTTCATCGTTAGACCATTGCAAAGCTTCCCGGCATGCGCGGCGTAAAACATATTCACCCACCTCAACAATCATCTTTGTCTCTTCTAAAGCTGGGATGAATTCACCAGGAGAAACCATACCAAGTTCAGGGTGCCTCCAACGCAATAAGGCTTCATAGCCAGTAACAGCGCGCCCACAAAGCTCCACTTGTGGTTGGTAATAAAGTTCAAATTCTTCACGCTTAATGGCATGAATGAGGGACTTTTCTAATTGGCGGCGTTTTTGCAGCGCCCGGTCCATATCAGGTTCAAAGAATCTAAAGGTATTTCCGCCTTCTTCCTTAGCCCGATAAAGCGCAAGCTTTGCATTTGTTAATAAATTTTCGCCGGCAATATCTTCGTCTGGCCCAAAGGCAATGCCCATGCTAGCCTTACACACGACCTCATCACCATTTACATCAAACGGTTCAGCCAAAGCCGTTTTGAAAATCTCTGCAAAGTTAGCTGCTGCCTGGGCGGTAGAAACATTCGGCAAAATCATAACAAATTCATCACTTGAAAGACGGGCCAAAAGCTCAATCTTAACATGGGTAGCCAATATACGGTTGACCACCGATACTAAGATTTTATCCCCTTCACTATGACCAATTTCATCATTAATTTTATGAAAGCCATCCAAGTCAACCATCACCATGGCGAATTCTGTTGCAGAGATCAGGTTCGACTTTATGATCGGATCAAGGGCTTTATAAAATCCCACCCTGTTGG
>JANQQH010000096.1 GCA_028285025.1 Hyphomicrobiaceae bacterium
TTGCGATTTGAGATGGCGCGGCGCACTTGGTTCAAGGTTAACCTGCGTTCTGCTAACGCTGAAGGATCCAGCAGGATTTGCACTTGCTTTTCTGCTCCCCCAAAGATGCCAACACGCGAGACGTCTTTCACGTTTTCTAGGCGGGCGCGTACATTATCATCGATAAAATCGCGCATAATGTTCATGTTGAGTTGGCGAGGGTTCCCCTCGATTGGTGAAACGCGGAAAAACATAAAAGCATTTGAGCTGAAGGAACTTGCCGAAATGCGGGGCTGGTCAACATTTTCTGGGTAAGAGGGGACCTGGCTAAGGGCGTTATTAATCCTGATAAGCGTTTCATTAAGATTGATATTGTGTGGGAATTCCAGTTCTATTTCTGCACGCCCGCTGGTTGCGCGCGAAATGATCCGTTCTAGGCTTGGAATTGAGCGCAAATATTCTTCTTGCTCAATTAAGATTTCCTTTTCTATGTCTTGCGGGGTGGCACCGGACCAACTTGTTTCTACGCTAATGGTGCGCACTTCCAGATCTGGGATCATCTGAATGGGAATGCGAAAGGCAATCACAACGCCCAGCACAAAGGTGATAAGGGTGATAACGGCCATGATTGTGCCGTGCCTGACAAACCATTCAAACATATGCCATTACCTTCTGGTTCATTTTGTTAACTTGCTAGTTGTACTGTTTGGCCATCTCGCAAGGCTTCATTGCCGCGCACGACCACTTGATCGCCCTCTTTTAAGCCAGAGAGAACCTGCACATATTGATCGAAGGCCAGACCAATTTCGACTCTTCGTTCTTTGACAGACGTTTTATCGCCATCTTTTTCCAGCACCCATACAATCACCCGCCCATCTGGATAGCGAATGAGAGCATCGCGATTTACGGTTACGTTCTTTTGTCCTGTTTCTAATTTGATGGTGACACGCGCAGACATGCCTGGTGTTATCGGTAGCTGTTTGTTTTTGGGCACCACGCGCAAGGTAAATGTTCGTGCATCTGTATCACTTACAGGGATAATAGCGCCAATGTTTGCCGGCATCACAGTGTCTGGCAGGGCTTCGAACTGGATCGATATATCGGCGCCTTGTTTTAATTGAACATAATATTGTTGGGGAACCGGTACATCAATGCGCAAGTCTTTCATATCGACAAGTTCGAAAACAGCCGTGCCTGGTGTCACCCACTGGCCAATCTCAGCCATCTTTTTGGAAATAACGCCGGTAAAAGGGGCGGTGAGTTTGTGCCGCTCTAATATAGCGGCCAGGCGGGTTTGATTAGCTTTTGAGCTATCAAGTGCGGCGCTATCAATTTGAATTTCTGCTAAGCGGTCGTCAACCTGGTTTTTGGGCCCGTGAGATCTTTTGGCGAGATCTTTTGCGATGCCCAGCCGCCGTTTTGCGTCTGTTAACTCTGCCTCAGACTGGGCGACACGGGCTGTTGATTGCGCCAAAGCGGCGTCTTGAATTTCTGGATCCAGGGTGAGTAAAAGCTGCCCTTCTTTCACGCTGGCCCCGCTGTCAAAAAATACGTCTTTGACCAAACCTTCAACTGAGGTTGAAATTTGTGAGACCCGAGGGGATGTGACGGTGCCCGATAGCTCCACTTTTCTGAATATTGGTTGGATGCGAACTTTTTGAACCTCAACACGAGGTGCATTTGGTTCTGCCATCACACTAGGGACCTGAAAGATAAACAAGACCATCAGGCTGAGCAATACACGAAACTTTCTCATCGTCTTGACCAAAGCTCTCTTCTAACTCCTTTACTGACAGACGAAGATCATAAATCCTTAATTTACCACGTTTTTTACCTGCTTGGCAGATAAGCTCAGACCTTATAACGACACTTTAAAAGCTATCATGCTGTATCCTGACCGATATCGCTTTTTTTGGCCATAGGGCAATTGTTCGTCCTTTGGGCTAAAGTCTAGCAGTCGATTTTGTGATTGGAAATGTTAATTTTGTAATATCTTTAAGACTTGTTTTGAGATCGATATGCCTTGAAAGCGTCCTCAAATGAAAAATCATCACCTTCTAGACTTGAATGGGTCAGTCTTAAGTAAAAAATGATAAGCTTACTCTCAACTGAGCAGCGCTAGAAATTTATGATATGCAGAGCTGGGTAGCCATTTAGGGCAAGGGCGAATTATGACTTTTGAGCGTGCTTATAACTTACTACCACTTCCTTATGGTGATTGGACATTCCTGTTGCCATTTCCTGGCATGAGTCTTTTGTTGTTGGCCCTAGCATTATTGATTTTGGTGGTTGTTATCCTTCTCCTCTATCGCCAAAAAAAATACCCCTTATTGCGCTATTTGATGATTGCTTGCCTCCCGCTATGGGGTGGTTTTCTATTTATTATGAAAGTAAAAGCTTGGTTCTTGTGGACTTTAAGTTGGTTCTACGGGATCTTGATTCTCACTATTATTGTTGCGCTGATCAACCGAAAGGCGCTGCCCTACGTCCTTGCCTTTCTATTTGCAGCGTTAATTCAACATCAAGGCAGTGTCCTAATGTTTATGATACTGGCAAGAACCTGATTTGTGTTCAAAAATATTTATCCGCTTGGGGACATTAAAAACCAATGAAAGTCGAATATGGCTGGTCACTTAAGTACCTTAAAGGAACATCACAATAACTTCCATTCAGAACAATTTGCCTGGCAAAGGATGTTTTAATCCGGTCGTATCTTTTAAGGCGCTGTTTAGGACATTGACTGATCTTTGATAAAGCTCATCAGCGCGTTGGTGGGTTTGGCCGATCGTGACAATGCCTAATTTGCCAAATTCAGATAAAGCGCCCATAAGATGGAATGCCACGCCTTCGCCCATAGCAGCGTGAAAATGCAGGCCGTTCATGACTGAAATGTCGATAAGGTCATCGGGGGTGAGGCCTTGGTAATTGGCTGACTCTAAATTATCTGAGGCATAATAACATCTGGGCGCGCCTGATGTTGTTAAATACTGTCCTGTGCTTGGGTCATATTGGCCATCGGTTAGAAAGTGTAACATTAATAAGGGATGGGTTGTGCCGCCTTTGCGTAAGTTAATCTCTATGGCGTAATGGTTCCAGTTTGACCCTTCTTTTATAGAGATAAAATCAATGCCAAACCGACCGCGCACCCCTTTTTCTACCAAGATTTTGGCCGCTGCCATGCCTTGATTTTGAATGGTCATGCGGTAGGCTTTATCGGCTGGGAAACGGCAACCGGTAAATATTTGCGCGTTTTGCCCTTCTAAGACTTGATCATGGGTTGAGATTGCGCTTAGTCGGCCAAGAGGGTCTACTCTAAACTGGGCGGAAGGTGAGGTTTTAACTTGGCCGCTGATAAATTCTTCAACAATTCCTCCCATATTTTTAAATTTTTCCTGGTAAAAATCCCAAGTCATATCTCTCGCTTCGAATTTGAGATGGGGCAATTGTTGGCGCACCCAGAGTAATAACTCGTTTTTGCCAGGGGCGTGTTTTAGATCAAGTATGGCATTGCCTTCACCTGAAAAGCCTTCATTTATTTTAACAACCACTTTGGATAGGTTGGGCTTTTTGGTCTTCATATCTGTAATAGCGTGAGCGATATCTTCTCCATCTGATAAATCCTCATGGCCTTGGGGCATCTCAAGACCGGCGTCACGAAAAATTTTTCTCGAACCGCTTTTGGTGCCCCAATAAAGCAGGGAAGGGTCGCATCCGAAAATCGGGATGCCTATTTCAAGGGCAAGCTTTCGTTCAGCTTCCGTTACGGTAAAACAGCTCATATGGGCACTTGATTTGTCTGGAATTTGTTGACGTATGGCATCAATTAAACGAGGACGGTCAAGGATTTTTTGGCTCAGCGCCACGGCAGAGGAATCATAACAAGATAACAAAGATAAACGAGCGCGGGCATGTCTTGTGGGTACACCGGGCAACAAGTGAAGATAATAATCTATGATGGTTTCATGGATTGGCGTGCTGGTTATGAAAATCACGTTTGTGCGCGGCATGCGCAGTAATAACAGCAAACATAGCATGCGTTCTTCATAATGATGAACACCAGAGATTTTCGACATGATCTCTTGATCAAGGGTTAAACTGGGCACAATTACGACGGTTTTTGGCGCGTTAACGTCACCGATCAAAGCATCAAAGTTATTTGCAAATTGATCTTGCAAATCATGAAACATCTTTAATTGCTGGGGTGTCAGCGTGTTTGTCCCTAGGTCATTTTGGTTGTGTTGATCTTTATTAGACACATGTTTCACTTTGATATCTTTCATTGTATGCCCAACTTGATCTGACAATGGGGAGTAGACCCCGGCTTAACTTTCATGGTTAGATTTCGACTATTACAATTTAAACATATGATGGTTTAGTTTAATCTCTTTTTATCCTATTCATCAAATATCCAAGGCAATCTGAGCGTATCGCGTTTGGATCAAGGGTTAACATTGCCGAAATGGCTGGTTTCATCAAACAAATCTGACCCTCTTTATAGTCAAAATATCCGTTTGCATTGGCGCCATCTTTACCTGGGTGAATAATTAGATGGTGGTTTTGGGCGCCGCCTAATTTGCCTAAAGATGTGCCAGGAGCAAGGGAAGAAAAATTTAAATGATCCAAATCTTGGCGAAAACAAAAATCAGCATCAGAGCCATCGAAAGAAAAGCTGGCTTCTTTGGGGAGTTTGATGATGGCTTGAGTTTGGATCAAGTCGATATCTTGATCGCGTACTGGATGTTTGGGAAAGCTCGACAATTTTAAAACCGCTTCTAAAAAATGAACCGTTTTTTCAATCGCTGTTTCATTCCCAACCCGCCCACATTCAATCGTTACGGCTGGACACAATTTGGATAGCGCTAAAGATTGGACGCCTTTGGGCCTTTTAAAGAAAATGATCGTGCGGCTAAACAGGCTTGCAAGATACAAAAAATTGTCATCCAGTTCATTGACGCAGCCATAAAATGGGTTGTTACCGGTGTTGTTATGGATGTCAATGCTGGCAAAGGGGACAAAGTTTTTGACCTTTTCATAAACAGATTGCATCAAAATGGCTTCAGGAGCATGGGGGTTTTCTGTTTGTGGCCAGGCCCGATTATAGTCTAACTGGTTAGACAGGGTTCGAACATTCACTTTTGCTGCGTCAATATTCCCAACAAATAACAAAATTGAACGGGGCAAAGGCGTGTCTTGATATTTGCGCAAGAATTTCTGGATGGCTTGCCATCCTGTTATTTCATTTCCATGCAGCAAAACTGTGATGAACAAGGGCTGTTGCTGATGACCTTTTATATAAAACAGCGTTGGGGCTTTAAGATGTGATGATAAATTGTGGGCCTCAATATCTAATAAGCTTGTTGGAAATTGTTCTAGATAATTGAATTGTAATTTTTGATTAATGGGTTCATTGGCAAATTGAACCATATAGACATTCCTTTTATAAAAGGGGTGCGGGTCCTATTATCTTTTACTCAAGCCTAGACTTAACGCAAATAAAAAAGCGTTTTTGTTGTTTTGAAAGTTTATCTTATAGCGATAAATCATTTGTTCGTGTTTGTTGGGTTGATTTGCGGGCCTGGGTGGGGGTGATATTTCTGGAGCGTTTCACAGACTTTTCATTCTTAAGGGAATGTCTGAGAAGTGCCATAAGAGGAAACTTGAAATAAGAAATTTCAAGTACCGGATATCAAACCACTGAGTAACAACCCCTTATAGGGTTGTTATTTCAAGAAATAGTGCCCCATACTCAGGGGGCGTGACAGCCTAAATAAAACAAAACGCCCCTTATTTAAAGGGGCGTTCTATAAAACCTTTTGAAACACAGGCTCTTATGAATAAGAGAGAGGGAAGAGGAACATAAAAAAACCTGCTAGAAGTTTATATGTTAATCCTAATTGCCTTCAACAAAACTACCAGGGATATTAGGTCCAAACCCTTTACCGTAATCAGAATGCCCAGCCTGAGCTGTTATGCCCCTAGATTTATAGACACCTTGCTTTTACAAATTGGAAGTAAGGAGTTAGACAATGACGGGACACAAAAGATATACTGAAGAGTTCAAAAGGGATGCGGTTTTTCATATCAAGAAACGAGGTTATTCAGTAAAAGATGTTGCCCAAAGATTAGGCGTTTGCACAAAGTCTTTTTATGACTGGATTAAGCTTTACCATCAACCAGGTCCGATTAGTTAAGATGTCAAAGCGCAATCAGATGAGATCCGCCGTTTAAAGTCTGAACTATTACGAGTGACATAAGAGCGTGACATTTTAAAAAAGGCCACGGCGTACTTCGCCAAAGATACCAAATGAAGTACGCCTTTATCAAAACTCACCGGGTTCAGTTCTCTGTCCGTGCAATGTTCCGCATGCTCAAAGCTCATCACAGTGGGTTTTATGCTTGGCTCAAATCTGGACCAAGCAAAAAGGCTAGAGATGATCAGCGGATAACAACTCTCATAAAATAGTCTTGGTTAGGTAGTCGTTGTGTTTATGGCTACTGTAAAATCCATGCTTATCTACAACATCTTGGGGAGAGCTGTAGTCCTAATCGTGTAGCAAGATTGGCAACAAAAGCAAACATAAAGGCTCAAGTTGGCTATAAACGCCGCTCAAGCTTCTCATCTGGTAAGGCCAATGTTATTGCAGCAAATCAAATTGATTAGGTATTCAATGTAGCTATGCCAAATCAGGTTTGGATAACAGATATCACTTATATTAAAACCCATGAAGGCTGGTTGTATCTGGCCGTAGCGCTGGATTTATATGCCCGTTGCATCGTTGGTTGGTCTATGCAGTCACGCATGCAAACAGACCTTGTCACAGATGCCTTGTTGATGGCCCTTTGGCGACGGAGACTATCAAGCAAAGTGATTGTTTATTCCGATCAGGGCAGCCAGTTTACCTCTTTAAAGTTGCAAACATTTTTAAAACAACACAAAATGTAAGCTAGCATGTGCCGTGGTAACTGCTATGATAATGCTCTGGCTGAAAGCTTTTTCTTGTCTTTGAAAAGAGAACGGATTAGGCGGAGAACCTATAAAACACGCCAGCAAGAACGCGCTGATGTGTTTGATTATATCGAGTTTTTCTACAACCCAAAACGAAAACATGGTAACAATGAGATGCTTTCGCCGATAGAGTTTGAGATACTTAAGGTATACTAGTGTGTGTCGCACAAAAGTGGATACCGGTTTTAGGAAAAAAGGAACGCTAAAACAAAGGACTGGAGAATTTAAATGAATTCATCAAAGAGAGGAATGCTCTAGGTATTTTTATAATGGAATATAACGACCAGATAGCAAAATGGCATACGCTCTTTCCCACAATAGCAAGGCTTCCACAAGAAGAAAAACAAATTGCCAGTGAAAACATTCAATTTCTCGAATTAAGGATAGGAGACATTGCTTACCTTCAAGGGGCGGATTGTCCTAACTATTTGATGTGCCTTTCCGGTCAAACTCGTATTTTTAAACGATCTCCGTCGGGAAAAGAAATCCTGATTTATCGGGTCGGATCAGGGGGAACGTGTGTATTGACAACACAATGCCTTCTTACGGAAGGAAAATTTCCTGCAGAAAGCATCGCTGATACCCATGTGCAGTTAGCCGCCTTGCCCGCCAATAAGTTTCATGAACTTATTCGCCGATCAGAGGAATTCCGACAATTCGTATTTACGGACTATACCCGCTTGCTCGGCGGTGTTATTGACCTGGTCGATCAACTTGCATTTCGCTCAATAGAGGAAAGATTGTCACTACGCTTGCTAGCCGACGCAGATGAAAACGGCATTGTGCGGAAAACCCACCAACAACTGGCATCAGAGCTAGGATGTGTAAGAGAAGTGGTGAGCCGTCATCTGTCAATTTGGGAAACCAATGGATGGGTGCAAACCACACGCGGTGCGATTGAAATTCTCGATCAAGAATCTCTTGCAACAAAATACATGAATAATCCAAAATAAAACGCCGT
This sequence comes from Hyphomicrobiaceae bacterium, assembly GCA_028285025.1. Classification (GTDB taxonomy): domain Bacteria; phylum Pseudomonadota; class Alphaproteobacteria; order Rhizobiales; family HXMU1428-3; genus HXMU1428-3. The sequence continues at coordinate 7,947 of JANQQH010000096.1, forward strand.
GCCTCATGAGACACGGCGCATCACCAAAATATTAGGACATTGTTCTTAATTTTTTAGGGTTTGATAGTATTTTTTAGCTTTGGCCAGATTGGTTTTTGTGTCTTTTAAAAATATGTCTTTTCCTTCTTGATTGCCAAAGCAATATGTTTTGCCATCTTCAGATTTCCAAGTAATCTCGCACGGTGTGTCAACATCAGCACCTATAATCAGACCATATGCACATTTACCTTTAAATTCAGTTGCTCCTGCAAATACAGGCCATGGACCTGCTAGTGCAGTTATAATTGTTGCGACAGCAAAAGTTTTTAAGGTTGATTTCATGATTGTTCACTCCCATTTAAAAAAAGACCAAAAAGAAAGCTTTCGCCCTCTTAAAAAAACTCTAAGCTGATTTATAAAACCTGTCTGTGATTCCAATCACAGAAAAACTATAAAAGTGAAAACACATTTACATTTATGTCTGCGCCAACAAAGAAGTATGCCTATCAGACTGAGCGATCGGCTCTCCTCAGATCCTGCAGCTTTCAGGTATCAAACCAGGCCATGTTCTGAAAGAAAATGGCATAGATGTTCATCACGACTTAAAAGGCGTGCGCACATTGAATGACTGGTCATCAAGTTTGTTTGGAAAATGAAAATCGCAGCACAATATTTCTTAAAAGAGAGTACTTAAATCCTAGCTATCACAACCGCGAGAACAAACAACTGGAAAGTTCAACATTAAGGGTATCAAAAAATTTACCCCAGATAGGCGATAAAGGATAAGAGGTGACAAATTTAAGAAATTCCCCCCAATGGGACATATATAAGACTTGTACATATTCCTTAAAACATGTTTAAAAATCTGAACTGGCACACATAACTGTCAATTAAATCGGATATTGTTAATTTCCAGGTTGTGCATTAACAGACTTCTTTGATAATATTGAAACAGTTGTAATAGACTAGAAAAGTTAAATACTCATATTTATTGTGAGGTAAGTAGGTATTTTCCCTCTGTATGGATGTAGAGCATACAAGGTTCTACTGTAATGCATGATAATTCGTGGTGAGCTGTTCCCCTTGAGCTAAAGTAGCTTCCAGGTTCTAAATTCTCTTTCTCAGAGCGTCCAGAGAGTTTAACTTGTGTGTTTCCTTTAATTGTGACCACCCGCATAAGTGGCGCTTTGGTTTTTAAAGCTCCCTTATAATTTACAGGTAGCTTAATGAGTGTCCCATTTTTTTCTTTTTCTGTTGTCTTTCCCCACAAATAAGCTATTTGAGCACCCTCACCTTCTATCCATACGCTGTCGGTTTGATCAAGCCAAACAATATTGCTTGCATCAATATTAATTGGACGTTCGCCTGTATCAAACGCCTCTTTAGCTGGTTTCACAAGGTAGGGACCTGACATAATTTCAAGAAATATAAGCGTGTCTTTCCCTCTTGCTGCTGTAATGTGTGTTTCGCCAAGTGGCTGCGACCAAAAAGATCCCGGCCCCATCCACATCTTAACCGCTGAAGGATCATCGTTGTGGACTGAACCGTCAATGACTACGGCTCGATAGGTAATATTATGTATGTGTGGGGGTGACTGAAAGCCATCTACAAAACGTATGATCGACCCAGATGATAAATCTTCACGAATATTCCCCCAAAGCTTGCCAGATTGGGGGCCTGATTTACCACGTAATGGATTAAGAGGAATGAATTTTACTTCTGATCTTTTAATAAGCTCAATGTTTGAACGTTCTTTGGAGAGCAATTGATTTGAGAAGACAAAAGAGATTATAAGTGCAATCCCCATTGAAACAAAGCGGTCTAATCGCATAATAAGCACCTATTCTTGTAAAGTGATTCATTTAACACGTTGATAGCAAACCATTCTCTTCTTGCCGTTTATGGAAAAATGGTAAAAAAGATGATCTATCTATCACTTCAATAGAAAGTTCAGTTTTAATACTGATCATAAAAAATTATACTGAGTTACTTGATGACGAATGATCCATCGCCATCAAGTTCCATAGTTATTAATTCTCAAAATCTACTCTTTAGAATACTTCTCACCAATCCGGCCAATAATCGATTTATAGAAACCACTTACGATCTCATCAGCCTTTGCTTTTTCAACTCCTTTAGGTTCAAACACGCCACTCCAGATTAATTTTGAACGGTTTTTTCCAAGACCTTCAACCCGCACCTGTCCAACATAATTTTTCAACGGTAGAGGAGACGTTCTGATGACATAGTTATATGATTTTGACTTAGGTGAAAAATAAACAAGTTGGAGTACAAGCTCACCCCCACCTTTAAGATTATTAAGCTTTATCGCTCCAACTCCATTGCCGGTAAGTTTACTAGACTCAATCGGCGGCATAATATTTTCAGAAGGCTTGTGGAATTGAACCAAGTCCCAAAGTTTATCGGCCGAGACCTTATAGATGGCTGTAATTTCCGTATCAGCCTTTACAGACGTGCTAAAAGCGAATACCGTTGCGAGCACTGCAATATAAAAAATAATCTTTCTCATTTTAAATTTCCTTAATTAAATTTATTTTGCTGCGAGATCATTTAGGAGAGAGAGCAGAGGATTTATTGCCTACTCAAAAGCGACCATTAATCCGCCCCACCATCAGTCATTGCCTAAACGACGTCTTGAATTTGAACTAGCATTTCCGGCCAAACACGTTGATTATCCATATCGAATTGCGCACCTTGCTCATCCGCCCATTTAAAGCGATTAAGTGCAGGAGTTTGGCTTGTTGCTTGATAAAGCCAGTAAGCTTCTGAATGCAAAGCTTCCTCGATTGGCAGATCAATAGACTCATAGACCGCTTGTTTCGTTGCATTAATTGACGCAGATGGCCATAGTGCTATTCGCTTTGCGAGATCTTCCACAAAAGGACCAATTTCATCTGGATCAAGAGCACGGTTAACTGTCCCGTAAAATTCCGCCTGATCAGCATCAAAGTCACGTGCACCAAGAACAATCTCAAGTGCACGGCCAAGACCAACTTGGCGAGCCATTCGAGACGCACCTCCACCACATGGTACAATACCCATACCAACTTCCATTTGCATGAAACGAGCTTTACCTCGTGCAGCGAAACGCATGTCACAAGCCAATGCAAACTTATGGCCTCCGCCACGAGCAAACCCTTCGATTTTAGCAATCGTCGCTTGAGGTAATTTACTGATCCGCTCTAAAACTATCTGCAAATCCAAAAGCTTCACTTCATCACGAGAAACAGCTTTTCCAGACATATCCTTCAAAAAATTTGTATCTGCATGAGCAACAAAAATCTCAGAGTGAGCTGACTGGAATACCACAACCTTCACAGTATTATCGGCTTCTAGTTTTTGCGCTAATCGGTTCAGGTCTGCCAACATGGGAAGACCCTGAATATTAACCGGACCATAATCAAAGGTGACCCAGGCAATTGCATCTGCAACAGACACATTAAACGTCGTGAAATTATCATATTCCATTTAATTTTCCTTATTTACATATTCAGATCTAGGGAGGGTAAAATTACTTTTTCACTTAATTTATTGAGAAGATTGCACAACCACTCAACCATGAATTTGAGAAAGAACTTCCTCAACAGCATTGACCAATTGTTCATTTTTCTTCAAATCAAGCGCATCAGGATGAGGGTCTGCAAACTGACCCCGATCATTGTCAAAATACTGACCAGACACATTTGCAAATTCATCATCTAAGGCAGCACGAACTAGAATGTCAGCACCAATACTTAGGTCACTACCCGCTACGCCATAAGCCTCTTTCACCATTTTACTGGCCAAGAGTGATCCGGGATTAACCGCAATAAATATAGGTCCCTCTTCCCCATAAGACTGAGCAAGATGAAAGGACCACATAGTTATGGCGAGTTTGCTTTGCGCATAAGCTGCCTGATCATCCAAAGGGGCCTTACCAGCAAATGCGTAATAATCAACGGGTGATTGAGCTGCTGATGATAAATTGATAACACGTCCATTAGAGCCCAAAAGAGGTAACAGGCACTGTGTCAAAAGATAAGGGGCAATGGTGTTCACAATAAAACGCAAATCATAGCCATTCGCACTTACAGGCTTTGCAATTTTATAAACACCAGCATTATTAATAAGCACATCAAGCTGGCTATATTTATCAGCTATAGCTTTTGCCAAAGCCTCAACCTCGTTTAAATTCGAAAGATCAGCTTGATATGTTTCAATAATTCCAGCACCTTCGATTTCCAACAGTTGCTTTTGAACATCTTCAAGCTTTTGTAAACTGCGACCATGTAATAATAATGTATGACCTTGGCTTGCCAATATTTTTACTGTTTCAAGGCCAATCCCATCTGTTGACCCAGTGATTAAAATTGTTTTTGTCATTTTTATTTCCTTAATTAGTAAACTCTGGCAAAAGTTCATCTGATAGTTTTTGAAGTGTTTTTTCTATATCTGCATTATTAAAGCGCAAATTAAGAGCCACGTGATTGACACCAATTCCATCTCTAGATATTAAATAATCACGCAGTGAATTGATGCCCAATCTCAACCCTAAATGGATAGGCACCGGTAGCTCATCAGGGTCCGGTGCAAGATCAATATAAAGAGGTTCCATCACCGGCTTGTCGTGTACACCACACTTATCAATCTGTGAGCGAAACGCTTTGATGAGATGAGCTTGTTGAACCAATGGGCGCGGATAGGTCATCCAACCATCACCATTTGCAGCAATCCATTCAGAAGATTGTTGCGAAGAACCAGTGACCAATAAAGGAAGATCTCCATTTATTGGCTTTGGCAACATATCCATCGCACCAGAAATGTGCCCAAACTGGTTTTCAAAATCTGGCCTGTCTTCGCTCATTGAGCGAATATACTGATAGCTTTCTCGAAACAACTCACCGCGTTTTTCAAACGGCACATTAAGTGCCGGATATTCCTCCGGTCTATCCCCTGAAGCAATCCCGAGTATCAACCGACCATGTGAAAACAAATCAGCAGTTGCGGCCGCTTTAGCAACATGTGCTGGATGGCGAAGCGGCAAAATAATACTCGCAACACCAAGCGCTATTCGCGCTGTTTGAGCAGCAAGAACACCAAGATATACAAAGGGGTCAAAGATCTGGCCAGCATCGCCAAACGACGGAACATTAAACGGTACATCACGCAACCAAACAGCAGAAAAGCCCAACTCTTCAGCCATTTGAACACGCTCAATATGATGAGCCAGTGTCGGTACAGGACCACTTGCATAAGTCTCAAGCGGCACCACAAAACCAAGCGTCAAACGCTCAGACTTGAAAACGCTATTATACCCTGCATTGATCACCCTAAACGTCTCTGTTCTATCAGTAACCTTAAGCATATCTTCATTCACTTATTCGTTATAGAGAACCAAAGTTCGGCTCTCTATACTTTTGCGAGGTGTAATAACATGAACCTGGTCCTCCATATCAAGAGCACTATGGGCTAGGTGAGGACGCCCCCCATTGTCATAAATATTGAAAATCGCCACTTCAGTTGGGTTCATTTCTGAAAGATAAAACCAATCATGATCATCATTAGCTGCAACCCCGAGAATTTGTCCTAAGCGATCAGGATAGATCAATTCAATAGTCATCCAATCTTCGTTTTTCATCGAACTTGGATGAATGAACCCTAACGGAGCTGTCTTTATGACGTACTCAACTGGACGCCAGATATTCACAAATCCATAGTGACCTTCCAGGTAAGTCCGCGCCTTCTCTTCCCCAAGAAGATCAACAAGTCTCTGTTCTGCCCCCTGGCGGCTATAATCATTATGAACATTACGCGCAGGTTTACGCTTAGAGTTAGGATCATCAACACGCACAGTATGATCAAAGATAGTAACCTCTTGGGCACCTATTTTACTTTTAAGCAGTCCGCTTAATTCTTTATCGTAAGAAGCTTTCCAGTCATCAGTGCCCTCAAAATTATTTATTTCACTAATATGGTTTTCAAAGATGATGCCATCATCTTCAAAGCTAAAGTTTGAGTGTTTATCTCGCACATCATGAACAGTGATTTTTGTCGGAACGAGCTCAGGCGAAATAAAATTTCCGTTAATACCATCTACATCAAATTCAAAAGCCTGGGTTTCAGAGCTTTTGATATGGTAATTAACTGTGGCCGATGCGTTCATAGAATTAACTCCGAATTGATCTTTTCGGAAATAACTTATTATTCTAGAATGCAATATTAAAGATACAATTTTTAGAAACAGAATTCGGATTTTGGATATAATAAATGGATACAGAAGGAATACGTCTCTTTGTATTAGCAGCGGATATGCTCAATATTACTGCTGCAGGCCGTCAACTAGGTCTGGCACCTGCTGTAGCAAGCGCCCGTCTTTCAAAGCTAGAAAAACAAGTGGGCTCAGACCTACTCCACCGCTCAACAAGAAAAGTCACCTTGTCTCTTGAAGGCGCTGAATTTCTCCCCTATGCCAGAGAAATCTTAGCACAAGAAGATGCCGCGCTCGCCGCATTAGGACACGGAGACACTGAAGTAAGCGGAACCCTTCGTTTTGCAGCATCAAGTACTTTCGCCCAGCTTTTCATAGTGCCTATAGTGCCAGAATTTCTAAAGTTTTATCCTGCGATCAATCTAGAACTAAAGCTATCAGATACGCGAACCAATCTGATTGAAGGCGGATATGATCTGGCCCTGCGAAACTACGCAATTGAAGATAGTTCTCTCAAAGCAAGAAAACTTGCAGAAGATAAACGCATTCTATGTGCATCCCCTGAATATCTAGCCCAGTATGGAACTCCTCAAAATCCTGATGATCTAATTCACCATCAAATGGTAATCTTTATGGACGCAAAGCCACGAAAGCTATTATCAAATAATGGAAAGCCCGCCTGCACCTTTCCTCCACGCAATGCACAAGAACGCATCGTCTGTGACGATGGCACAAGTATGAGAATTGCAACCATTTTAGGCTCGGGAATATCAATGAATTCCTCATGGTCTATTTATAAGGAGATTAAAGACGGCTCACTTGTACGAGTTCTGCCTGACTATGAAATCAAGGATCAATCCGCAATTTGGCTTGTCTACCCGAAATCAAATGTCTTAACGGCTAAGGTGCGGGTTTTCATTGATTTCATATTAGAAAAAATCGGCAAACCTCCAATCTGGGAAAGATCAACTTAGAAAAATGTTTGTCTAAAAGATAATAAAATATTCAATTAAATTAACTTCCGGAAAGGGTCAGTTAGCGACTAATCTAACCTTAGGATGAGGTGGTCGCTAACGTGCCAATAGCGGTCATATTGTCTTCGCGGCATTTATTAAAATGTGGCTAAAAAGCGACATACTTGTCAAAAAATCGTCCTACCTGCTAATTTTCCACTATTTTTCATATGCGCTAAGCTCACCTTGTGCAACATTTATAAGGCCAGCTGATTGTTGTGTTACTGCGGCGTGTTATGGACCAGGTGGGGACCAGTCAGCTTAACAGAATTAGTATTGCGTTTGGAGCTGGCCTATTATGTTGTATCAGAGTGTACTGCGTTTTTGCGCGGTGTTTATCACCGTATTTGTTTTTTGCTTTGCTTTTTTAAGCCAGGCTATCGCCAAAGACCTAGTTGGTCCAAATAAATGGAGCGCCTGGTATGATTTTGGTGGCTATTATAATAGCGATGACGCTAGCCGCGGTGAAGTGACTTTTTTTCTCCCTATCACACAATCATATAATCATTTGATGTTCCTTGAAGGGCGCGGGAAATTTTTTGAAAACGATGTGCAAGAAGGTAATTTTGCTCTCGGCTATCGCCAGATGATGAAGTCTGGTTATAATCTTGGTGCCTGGATCGGTAGCGATGTACGTTCAACAGAATTGAACAACACTTTCTTCCAATTGTCTGGTGGCTTTGAAGCATTATCCCATAATTTTGATGCACGCATTAACTGGTACGGGCCTGTAACTAGTCCTAAAATTGCTGGCGATCCTTCTTTCACACAAGTTGCGCTGCAGGGAACAAATATCTTTATGATTGGCGGTGAAGAAGTTGCGCTATATGGCGTCGACGGCGAGATAGGCGCGAGGCTCCCGGTTGAGATGATGCAACTTGACCCAAAAGCGTTTGAATTGCGTGTTTATGCGGGTGCTTTTCATTTTGACCACGAAGATGCGCTGGAGGAAATCTCTGGTGGTAAAGGCCGGGTAGAGCTTCGACTTAATGATATTGTCCCTAGCATGCCAGGGTCACTGCTAACTGCTGAGTATGAATTTTCTTATGATGATGTGCGTGAGGAACGTCATCAGGTGGGATTACGGTTGCGGTTGCCATTTAGCAATGATGCAAGCGGCAAAGAAATTCAACTTGCCAAATTAAACGCGCAAGAGCGCCGAATGATAGACCGAATTGAGCGCGATACAGATATCATCACAACTCTCAGTAAAGCTGAGAAAGTTGAGGATGCTATTACAAATGTTGATTTTGATAAGGTTGCTTATGTTAATGATGGCGGCGATGATATTGAAACAACCTCGAGCAACCAAGGTGATAATACACTGATTATTGTCAATGGAACGGTTGATAATGGGCAACAAAACATTCAGGGCAATCAAACCATTATGGGTGGAGGTTCGATTATTCAGGTACGCGGTGTAAGAACGGGTGCTTTGGCCAACTTTAACGCGCCGGGCTCAAAACCATTGGTTAGAAATTCCGGTGGTGGCAATGTGCTTCGATTGGTTGGTGACAACATTCATATTGATGGATTAACGATTGATGGGAATAATAATGGTGGGAATGGCATCTCGGTGCAGAATAACAGAGATAACATCGCCATTACGCAAAATATGATTATCAATACAAATCAAGATGGCATTGACTTTAGAAGCAATCATAACCGGGTTCGTATTTTTGATAATATGATCGTCAGTGCCGGCAACGAAGGAATTGATTTTGAGGATCTAAACACTGATGTCATTATTACAGGCAACATCATCAGCACGCCTGATAGCGATGGTATTGTTGTGGAAGATGACAATAGTAATTGGCTGATCGCGAATAATACGATTACTGATACGGGGAATGAAGGTATTGAATTTGAAGATAGAAATGACAATATCATCATAAGAAATAATGTTGTGACAGGTACGAATGATGAAGCTGTTGAATTTGATAATAGAAACTCAAACATCATAATTACTAACAACACCATTTCCTCTGAAAATGATGAAGCGATAGAATTTGGTAATAGAAACACTAACATTATAGTCACCAACAATCGTTTGGATGCACCTGGTGATGACATTGTTGAATTAGGAAACAACAATACAGGCCTTATCAGTGGCAATAATCTTGTGATCTCTGGAAACAGTCATGAGGGCCTTGAATTTGGGGATGGCAATACATTCAGTATTCTCGGCAATATATTTGGCAATATCCGCGATAATGCAATTGAGTTCGATGATGAGAACACCATGACGATCAGCAATAATATCTTTAATGGACCAACGGGTGCTGGTGATAACATCCTTCAGGTGAACGGTATTGGCAACCAGCTTTCAGGTGATGGCAATATCGCCAATGTTCCGCTTACCTGCGGATCTGGCACCTTTGTGGGCAGTATGTCATTTGCGAATAGTGCCGTAGTGTTTATCGACGGGGTCGCTCCTTGTAATTAAACTATATAATTAAAATATGGTATTATATTTAATTTTAGAGGGCGTCAAATTCAGCGCCCTCTTTTTTATATTATCAAGCAAACGAATGATCAGGATATTTCCGCTTAGGGTCATTTAGTGACTAGTTGAGTTTAGTGTCTATTTGGTCGCTTACGTGCCAAAAGCGGCATCTTTTTTCTCTTTACAGTCCTTAGATTATTCTGTCATTGCTAGCTTTCAGTAAAAATCGCATAATAAAGCCCGAGTTCTCTGAACTCGGGCTTGGGGCGTTTGAGTATCGGGTCACTCACCATAATAATTACCAGATTTTAAGTGTGGCATTCGATTTAGAAATTAAATTTGAGCCCTGTTCTTATGACGACTTGATCATTATCATCTTCAAAATTTCCACCGCCAGCTCCTGCTATGCTGGCAAGGCCTATGCGACGTTCGCTCCCAGCATCAATAGCCTGGTGGTAGCCGACATCGATAAATGTTGAGACCGTTTCATTTAGATCATAATTAACACCGCCAGTAATATGCCAGGTAAAAACCGTGTCGTCATCTTCAAGATTTAAAGCCGCACCGCCATAAATGATGTCATGATTAATGTGGCTGAAGCCGATACCGCCGCCAATATAGGGTGTTAAGCCATGACCTAAGGCATTTTCTGCGTCTAGATATACGCTTGCAATTACATTCAGCGCAGAAATTTGACTATCACTTGCTACCACTTCATTGCCAGCACCATTACCAGAAAAGTCTAAGGTATCAACGTCGCTTTCTGAATAGCTGACGGAAAGTTCCGTACGAGGTACGAGGCCGCCAACTTGATAATGTTTCCATTTGCGCCCAATAGAAGCACCTAATCTGAAGCCCGTGTCAAAATCTGTGGCAACGGTTGTTTGTCCATTTGTATAGTCAATATCGTCATTAAAATTGACGCCCCCAAAAAGAGAGATATACCAATTGTTGGAGTGGTTGAATTGATCTGATGATTTGGTACCCTCATCGGAGAATAGGTCAGCAGCAAATGTTTTTTGGCTAGTAGAAAAGCTTATAAATGTTGCGAGCATCGCAATTACAGCCAACGCTTTATAGGTTATGTTACGTAGTGATATCAGCATTTTATGCCCCATTTTAAAATTTTTTCGTTATCAGTAATTTTTATAATAGGCTGGTTTATTCGTCGAATCACATTCGTCAACATTCACTCACATTCGAGTGATTAGAAAGTAAGATTTAGTGAACTTTTTAGTATGTTAATTTTTTTTGTTTGTGTGGCTAATCATGGGCATTTGCATAACTGATTAAATTTATGCCTACAATATTTTCTGTATTTTTCTCCTTTGGGTCAGTTAATGACTATACAATTGCCTGGTCGATATTGTCATTTGCGTACCAGACGGAGAATATTTTTTTGCTCGCCATAATATGTGACGAATTACTTCAGTTAATGTTTCCAATCTGAAATTAAATTTCGCTGTAAAACGCGGATATATTTCTGCGTTATTTTTTCCTTAATCATCCAAGGCCCGAAAAGTAATGGCTGTGACATCCAATGAAATATGATCACCTTATTGTTATTTGGCATGACGTGAACTTGAATTGATGGAAAGTTCCTTTTGCGTAAGTTGATCCGTAGTTAATACATTCAAAACGACGGGACTTAAGATGACAAAAATATTTAATAATATAACAGTTAAAACGCTATTCAGCGTTATTGGAATTTATAGTGTTGTAATGATTTCAAATATTACGGAATCGCGAGCGAGCGACTTACCCGAAGATTATAGTTTGAAAGATAATTCAGCAATTAATCACTCAAGCAATTGGTATATTTCTCTGTTTGGGGGGATAAACATTGTTGATGATGTTGATTTTTCAAATGGACAAAGGACTGTCGCAACAGATTTTGATGAAGGTATTCGGCTAGGCGCAGCGGTTGGTCGAAAATGGAATAATTATCAATTTAGAGGATTGGTTCCAAGAACTGAACTTGAAGTAAGTTATTCAGAAAACGATGTAGATACACTCGATTTTTCTGGTAACGGTGCGGGTAATGAAATAGTTCTCAATGATAGCAAAATATCTTCTTTTAACGTTCTGGCAAGCTTATATTTAGATGCTCCTGGTGCGCTCGGTAATGGTTTAACTCCTTACTTTGGTGGCGGCATCGGGTTTAGCTATATTAATCATGATATTGTTTACGGTGCGAATTCACTGAACCTTGAAGATGATGATACTGTTTTCACATGGCATATTACTGGCGGCGTTAATTATGAAATTAATGAAAAGATGTCTGCGTTCTTGGATGTTGGTTATCATCAAGCAATTGACGCGGGTAGTGAACGTCGTCTTGGTATCGCGTCAATTCCCGGCGCTAATGGCAGCAACTTTGAAGACGATATCGAGACAATCGTCATCAGGTCTGGCATCAAATTTAACTTCTAAAATATTAAAGAGTCGACCAATATTTTTAGCCTTCATTCTGTAGACGGGCGAAATAAATAAAGGGTAATACGGCGCGGGCAAAGACGTCGTTGTAAGGCTTGCAATGGTGGGGGCTTTTGGGCCCCTACCATTAAATTGATTATAACTTAAAAAAAGAGTCTTTAATCCCAATAGTTTGATTCAAATCAGAATATGCCGCTTGGGCTTGGTATCACTTAGATAATCTTCAAAACAAGACGTTTAGCAACGTCATTAAAAAAAACTCCTCCTTCAACGTTCACAAACTCCTGATACAAATGTGATTTGAAACACAGGTCAATGACACCGAATATGAAACCACGTAGCGCTTGCCTTTTCTCCTTTAGAACTTGGCAAAATTGCAAGTTGCGTTAAAGACGGCATGGGTGGCTCTTTTTGGGCTGGTGCCTCATATTTTGAAACAAGCACGTTGAAGGTTGTCCAATGTTATTACTGTCCAGCTCAAAATCCGGCATCATCTTAATGGTAATCATATCTTTGTTCTGGTTCGAAACTGTGCGGGCTAAGGATGCTGTCCCAATCGCGGACTATGTGATTAAGCAGTTTGGCAACCCTCCAACTGTTCCGAAGGGGCCATTGTCCAAACAGATACAAACCGCAATACAGGTTGCTTTTATTGAAAGCGCAAAACAATCTACCTGGGGAAAAGATCAATCAGCGGCCCTAAACAAAATAGCTATGTCAAAAGACCCACGTATTGTTTGGATAATAGGTGATTTGATGCGCTTCACCTCCGATCAACAATTAATGTTTGCGCTCACGGACGCTGCCTCCAAGCTGATGGGCAAGAATTTGCAAAAGTCAAATGCATGGGGAGCTGTAACGGATCATCTCATTGCGTGGGATATACCGGCTCCTCTTGACTATTTAAGGGTTAAGAGGGCTATTTTCACAAATTTTGTGCCTGGATGGGATAAGATTTTTGTTGAAGGCAATATCGACTGGAGGCTTGTTTCATGGGGCGGCGTGCTCATTGATGATCGTAAATACAATAAGACAGATGATGAATGCAATTGCATACCCGCAGCGGATAACCCCAAGGTGAGCAGTGCAAAAGAGGCCTCGTGGCTTAAAGACGATGACATCGTTTTTGGTATTGAGGTTAATGGTGAGTACCGGGCTTATCCGCGACGTATCATGGAAGTTCGCGAAATGGTCAATGATACATTAGGTGGAAGGCATCTAGGCATACCATACTGCACTTTGTGCGGTTCAGCGCAGGCATATTTCACAGATCGATTGCCTAACGGAGTTGAGCGCCCAATATTGCGCACATCTGGACTTTTAATTAGGTCTAATAAAGTGATGTATGACATCAATACATTTTCGGTATTTGATACATTTCGGGGAAATGCAGTGACAGGACCTCTTGCTGCAAAGAATGTGCAACTGACACCAGCTAGTGTCGTGACGACTGACTGGGGCACTTGGAAAAAAGCCCACCCAGAAACAACGGTATTGGTCGAATCATTAGCGCTCGGTCGCGATTTTGATTTTCGAAATGGTCGTGATGCCAATGGCCCGATTTTCCCGGTTGGCGATGTTGACCCACGTTTGTTAGTTCACGAAGATATCATTGGTGTTATTACGGCGTCTGGCAAGCCGGTGGCGTTTCAGAGAAATAAAGCGTATGTGGCATTGAAAAAAGGTGACAAAGTTACCTATGAAAATGTTCGTTTGGTACTTGATGCCGGCGGAATAAAAGCGGTGGATATGAATGGCTCTGATCTGGGTAGCCATCAGGCATTTTGGTTTGCATGGTCCCAGTTTCACCCGCAAACTGCGCTTTGGCCAGGCTAAAGTACTATCTTGTGGGATTTGCATTTGTAAATTCGTTTTTACATGAAAGTCTTGGTAGCCCCTCGCCTTTTGTCAATGTCGACAAGTTCATCAAGTAAAATTCATTTAGAGCCTATTTCACCCAAAACTTTTCTTTCCCAAATGCCGCTTAGGGTCAAAAGCTGATGTTTCGGATGAGAAACATTGTCGCTAAATCCCTGTGGTTAATGGAATAAAGCCAAGTGCTAACAAGCACCCCCCTGCTATCAAACCAAAAAGCCAGGCTTTCCATAAGGGACCTTCGTTTTTCCAATTTTTTCGGTATTGGTGGCCTGCAAAAACGGCCAGAACAACCAAAATTGTTGCCCAAAATGGTGTGAGATTAAGGTTTTCTAACAATAAATCTTCCCCTTTGCTAATAATCATGTGTTAATATTAAAATAATATCGGCTTACACAATAAGCTTGGCTTAAAAAAACAACAAGAAAAGATATGGATAATAAGGGCTTATTGATTATTTAAGGAGGAGGAAATTTATGCCACCAAGTAGCTATCAAGCCCCTGTAGTTGGTGATAAGGAGAAACTTACGACTGTCAGCCAATCAGCTGAAACCAATCTGTCGTCAACCTCAACAACGGTTGCTGATTTACTAAAGGATAAAGATAACAATGTTATATGTGCGCATTTAGATGATACGATTGCGACAACTGTAACTTTACTTCGTGATCACCGTATTGGTGCTGTTTTGGTCACTGATGAAAATGATCGCATGCAGGGTATTCTATCTGAACGCGATATTGTGCGAAAAATGGCGGAAACGCCCGGCCAGACATTGCCTCAAAAAGTCAAAGATCTTATGACCCAAAAAGTGGTCACTTGCAAACCGTCTGACCTGCTTATCAATGTGTTGCGCAAAATGACAGATGGTCGTTTCCGTCATATGCCGGTCATCGATGATAATGAAACTTTAATGGGTATTATCACCATTGGTGATGTGGTGAATTTCCGATTGAATGAATTGGAATATGAAGCCTTGCGCATGAAACAAATGATTGTTGGCTAACTCGCCTGCATCCATGAGAATTTATAAAAGGGAAACCCCAGACCAAGGTTTCCCTTTTTTGTTTGTATATTAGCCGCCAAAATCATCAAGCATAATGTCTTCGCGGTCCACGCCCAGATCGAGTAACATGTTAATCACTGATTGGTTCATTATGGGCGGGCCACACATATAATATTCGCAGTCCTCAGGAGCGGGATGATCTTTCAAATACTCGTCATAAAGAACATTATGGATAAAGCCGGTATAGCCATCCCACTCATCTTCCGGCAGGGCGTCTGAAAGAGCGACATGCCAGGTAAAGTTGGGGTTTTGATCTTGCAAGGTGTCAAAGTCTTCGACGAAGAACATTTCACGCTTGGAGCGCGCGCCATACCAAAATGTGATCTTGCGATCTGAATTGAGGCGTTTAAGCTGATCAAAAATATGGCTGCGCATTGGCGCCATGCCAGCACCGCCGCCAATAAAAACCATTTCTTTGTTGGTATCACGGGCAAAAAACTCGCCAAAGGGGCCAGAAATTGTGACCTTATCGCCTGGCTTGAGATTGAAAATATAAGATGACATGAGCCCAGGGGGAATGTCTGTTGATCCAGGCGGGGGAGAAGCCACCCGCACATTGAGCATGATCATACCCTTTTCTTCCGGGTAATTTGCCATGGAATAGGCCCGCTCAATTGGTTCTTCAACAACGGACTCATATTGCCAGAGGTTAAACTTGTCCCAGTCCTCGCGGTATTCTTCCTCAACATCAAAGTTGGTATATTTTAATTTATGGGGAGGGGCTTCGATTTGGATGTAACCGCCGGCGCGAAAGTTCACATCTTCACCCTCAGGCAGCTCCAGTACCAAAGCCTTAATGAAGGTTGCTACGTTTTCGTTGGAGCGCACGGTGCATTGCCATTTTTTAACGCCAAAGACCTCTTCAGGCACTTCAACTTCCATGTCCTGTTTCACGGCAACTTGACAGGATAAGCGGTCGCCAGCTGCTGCCTCGCGTTTGGTGATATGGCTAAGCTCGGTTGATAAAATCGAGCCTCCGCCAGACAAAACTTTCACCCGGCATTGGGCGCAGGTGCCGCCGCCGCCGCAAGCTGAAGGGACGAAAAGCTTTTCGGCTGCCAGGGTTTGCAGGAGCTTGCCACCAGCGGGAACCGCAACCGTTTTCTCACCGTTAATGGTGATATTAACATCGCCCGTTGAAACAAGTTTTGAGCGGGCAAATAAAATAAGTGTGACAAGGCTCAAAATTATGAGCGTAAACAGAACAACACCTAGACCAAAGGTTTCCATCTAAAATGCCTCTTTCTTTTACAATTTTACGCCGCTGAATGACATGAAGGCCAATGCCATTAACCCAGCTGAAATAAAGGTAATGCCCAGCCCTTGAAGACCATCAGGTACATCAGAATATTTTAATTTTTCTCTAACCCCGGCCATCGCGGTGATTGCCAGCGCCCAACCAAAACCTGACGAAATGCCGTAGGTTGTGGCCTGGGCAAAGCTATAATCGCGCTCAACCATAAATAATGAGCCGCCTAAAATCGCGCAATTCACTGTGATCAACGGCAAGAAAATGCCAAGCGCGTTATAAAGAGGGGGGAAGTATTTATCGAGGATCATTTCTAAGATTTGAACTAGGGCCGCAATCACGCCAATATAACAGATCAAGCCTAAGAACGTTAGATCAACATTTGGAAAACCAGCCCAGGCCAGAGCGCCTGGTTTTAACAGATAGGTCAGCAAAAGATTATTAGCAGGCACGGTAATCGATTGCACGATCATCACCGAAATGCCAAGGCCCAGCGCGGTTGATATTTTCTTAGAGACGGCAATAAAGGTGCACATGCCAAGGAAAAAACTAAGCGCAAGGTTTTCAACAAAGATTGCTTTTACGGCCAGTGAAATCAGATCTTGCATTAGTGTGCCTCCAGCGTTTGGATCTTAAATTCACGCTCTTCAACTTGATTTGGCTTCCAGGTTCGAAACGCCCAAATGATCAGCCCGATGATAAAAAAGGCCGACGGGGGCAGTAGCAGCATGCCATTAGGCACATACCAGCCGCCATCAGTTACTTTTGGTAATACGGTCAACCCAAATAGGGTACCGGCCCCAAACAATTCGCGAATAAAGCCGACAAGCATCAAAATAAGGCCATATCCCATGCCATTGCCAACGCCATCTAGGAAGGACGCAATGGGAGGATTTTTCATGGCAAAGGCTTCAGCACGCCCCATAACAATGCAGTTGGTAATAATTAGTCCCACAAAAACGGACAAGGTTTTGGAAACCTCAAATGCATAAGCTTTCAGGATTTGGTCTACCAAGATCACAAGTGAGGCGATGACCACCATTTGCACTATGATACGAATTGAATTTGGGGTGTGATTTCTGATCATGGAAATGAACATGGAGGAAAACCCGGTGACAAAAATCACTGCCAGCGCCATGACCATTGAAACTTTCAGTGAGGATGTCACCGCCAAAGCTGAACAAATCCCCAGAACCTGCAAGGTAATGGGGTTATTATCGACCATAGGGTCAACAAGTAAATCTCTTTTTTTGTGACCCATTACATGTCTCCTGCTTTAAGGTTGTCTAGAAACGTCTTATAGCCTTGTTCACCCATCCAGAAACGCACCAGATTATCCACCCCGTTTGAGGTGAGTGTGGCGCCTGAAAGAGCATCAATGTAAAAATCTTTGCCCGCCTTGGGTTGTGTTTTGGCCACGGTGATTTGCAGCTTGCCATCATCATCGGCGAGTTTTTTTCCCGACCACAGAGCTTTCCATTTTGGATTGTCTATCTCAGCACCAAGGCCAGGGGTTTCGCCGTGCTGATAAAATTGCAGGCCGTAAATATCATTGCCATTTTCTTCCATGGCAATAAACCCATACAGGGTTGACCACAACCCGTAGCCATGGATTGGCAAAATCACTTTATCGATTTTACCTTGGTCATCACGCAAAATATAAATCACTTTATACTTTGACTTGCGGCCAATACCAGCCGGGTCATCTTCTAAGGGGACTGAAAGCTCGGGATCGCTGGCTGCGGCCTTGTCATCAAAGGTTTTGGCATCAAACTTATCAACAATCTTACCTGTTGCCAGCTCTAACACCTGAGGTTCAAAGGCTGAAAACGCTTTTTCAATATCCGTGCCGGCTTGATATTTCCCAGCAACTTGGAGGACGTTGATTTGTTTGTCGCGCGCTTTATTGGCTTCTTGTATTGGCTTGAGCATAACAGCGGCTGTTGACACGACCATAGACGCAACCAGACACAGCATCACGGCCACAAAGATTGTTTTTTCAACCGAGTCTGTAGGCAAGGCGAAGAATTTGCCGAGAAAGCTTTTGGAATTGTTCATATCAGTCTCGTTTTCGTGTTCAGCCATTTCGCAGTTTCCTTCGCTTAATGTTCGCCTGAACCACAAAATAATCTATTAATGGTGCAAACACGTTACCAAACAAAATGGCCAGCATCATGCCTTCAGGAAAGGCAGGGTTGAGCACTCTGATCAATACAACCATAACACCGATTAACGCGCCGTAAATATAGCGCCCCATATTAGTGTGAGAGGCTGAAACAGGCTCTGTCACCATAAAAACAAGCCCAAAGGCATAGCCGCCGATGACCAAATGCCAATACCATGGCAAAGCGAACATCGGATTGGTGTCAGACCCAATGGCATTAAGCAGTAAGGAAAACCCGATCATACCAGCAAGACAGCCCACAATAAGGCGCCAATTGGCAATTTTTGTGATCAGCAGAAAGGCAAGGCCGATTAAGCAGGCTATGG